>NZ_VFOO01000002.1 GCF_006716115.1 Subtercola boreus
CCCGTTGGCTACTGACGGAGACGTATTCGCCGAGAGCCATCGAGATGGCGCCGCCGAGGAGGGCGGCCGTGCCGGCTGCGAGGATTGCAGGGGAGGCGGAGCTGGCGCCTGCCACTCCGACGACGATGGCGGCAACAGAGACGATGCCGTCGTTCGCACCGAGTACACCGGCGCGCAGCCAGTTCAGACGGCCGGCGAGGCTTCCGGCGTGCGGCTCGTCGGGCTGGTTCGCGAACGCCGAATCCGCGGTGGGGGAGGTCATGCGATCACCATAGGCACGATGGCCGTCGGGTTACCAGCGTGGAGAGCCTTGCCTTAGCCCCGAGAATCGCCCCACGGGGTGCGGTCAGCGCTTCGAAGCGCATGCTCCTAAGAAAGCTGGAAGAATGTGGCGGGATTCTTGAAGGGTAGGCCGAACCCCTACGCCTCAGGAGACGACATGACCACGCACCTGGCCCCACCGCGGAGGGCCACCTCGCAGGGGATCGACCGGCCGCGACTGGCCCGTGCGCGGCGGCGGCTGCGATGGGCAGACCTTCTGGTGATGGTCTGCTGGTCATCCGTGGCGGCGGCGGTGTCGCTTTACCTCGCCTCTGGTGGGCTGCTGCAGGTGGTGGATGTCGCCTCCGCGGTGACAGCGCTCGGCATCGTCGTAGGGCTGATCGGTACCAATCTCATCCTCGTGATGCTCGTTCTGGCCGCCCGTATCCCGCTCGTCGACCGCGCCGTCGGACAGGACGTCGCGATGGCCTTCCACCGGCGCCTCGGCAAACCGGCCCTCTACCTCCTTCTTGGCCACGGGGTGCTCCTGACGACCGGCTACGCCCTGCAGGACGGCTCGAACGTGATCTCCGAGACGGTCGGATTCTTCAGCGGCTCCGACTTCGTGCTGGCGTATGCCGGCCTCGGGTTGTTGGTCTTCGTGGTTCTGTCCTCGGTGGTCGCCGTTCGGCGGCGCTTCTCCTATGAGGCTTGGCACGTGATCCACCTGCTGAGCTACGCGGCGGTGCTGGTCGCGGTTCCGCACCAGCTCTCGGCCGGCGCGGTGCTTGCAGGCGGAACCTGGCAGCGGGTCTATTGGATCGGTCTGTATGTGCTGGCGTTCGGGTCTGTCGCGGCGTTCCGGTTCGCTGTTCCGTTGGTGCGAAGCGCTCGTCACGGGATCACCGTCGCCGGTGTCGAAGCTCTCGCGCCGGGTGTGGTGTCCATCCACCTCCGTGGACGCGATCTGGAACGGTTGCAGACCGAGGGTGGCCAGTATGCGATCTGGCGGTTCTGGTCGGCGAAGACGTGGTGGCATGCCCACCCGATCTCGTTCTCAGCGGTGCCTTCCGCGCATTCGGCCCGCATCACGGTGCGTGATCTCGGCAGGGGCAGCTCGGCGATCTCTCGGGTGCTTCCCGGTACCCGGGTGTCGATCGAAGGCCCCTACGGCATCTTCACCGATGCTGCGCGAATGACGAACCGCGTGGCTGTCGTCGCTGCGGGCATCGGTATCACCCCGGTGCGCTCGCTTCTCGAGGGGGCCCGCCTCTCATCCGGCGAGGCGACGGTGCTGCTACGGGCGACGGATGCGAGCCAGCAGTACCTCTGGGACGAGATCCAGAACCTGCCGGGCATGCAGGGCAACACGGTGTACAGCATGACGGGCCCCCGGCCGCCCGGAGTGGCGACCTGGCTCTCGGCCGAGGCGCTGAACCGCGGCGTCACCCTCACGTCGGCGTTTCCGCACCTGTCGGACTCCGACCTGTACGTCTGCGGGCCGGCATCCTGGACCGAACTGGTAGTGCGGGATGCCCGGGTCGCCGGGCTCGCCGAGACCCAGATCCACGTGGAGAGGTTCGACTGGTGAGGCGACGCGCGATCGTCTGGAGCGTGCTCTCCTCCGGTGTTGTCCTTGCTGCCGGCTGGCAGCTCGGTTATGAATCGGCCACCCCGACGAGCACCACGGCGACGGATGCCGCGGGCACATCTTCGACACCGGAGACTTCTGCCGGCTCCTCGACCGCCACGTCGACCACCGCCCCGTCGACCACCACCGCCCCGTCGACCACCACCGCCCCGGCGACCACTGCCCCGCTGGCATCCACCGCCCCGACCGGCGTCTCGGGTACCTTCACCGGATCGGGCGTCTCGACCCGGTACGGCAGCGTGCAGGTTCAGATCGTGGTCGCCGACGGATCCATCACCGACGTCGTCGCCCTGAAACTCACCGATGACGACAACCGTTCGGTCTCGATCAGCAACCGGGCCGCGCCCGTGCTTCGCAAGGAGGTGCTCTCGGCACAGTCGGCGAAGGTGCAGAGCGTGTCCGGCGCCACCTACACCAGCGACGGCTACCTCACCTCACTCCAGTCCGCCCTCGACCAGGCTGGGCTCTGATCGTGAGCACCCACGTCTTCGCCACGATGGGCACCACGGCGAGCATCCGGTTCGCCGGAGAGTCGCCTGCACAATCGGTTCTGGATGCTCTCGAGGAGGGCTTCGCCGGGTTCGATGCGCGGTTCAGCCTGTATCGCGCCGACTCCGAGCTCAGCCGCCTCGCCCGGGGCGAGCTCGCACTGCCGAAGGCCAGTGAGGTCGTTCGAGCCAGCTACGTCGAAGCGTTGCACTGGCGAAGCGTCACCCACGACACCTTCACGCCCCACCGGCCCGATGGAGTCATCGATCTCACGGGCATTGTGAAAGCGCAGGCCATGGCCGCTGCCGTGTTGTTGCTGCGCGCGAACGGAACCGCAGATTGGTTGCTCAATGTCGGCGGCGACGTGGTGATCAACGGCAGCAACAGTGGAGAGCCCTGGCGGTTGGGAATTGTCGACCCGGATGACCGGCTGCACCTGCTCTGCGCCATCGCGCTCGACCCCGGCCGCACAGCCCTCGCATCCTCGGGCACAGCCGAGCGGGGCGAGCACGTCTGGCGTTCACGGTCTGAGAGTGCCTATCGTCAGGTGACCGTGGTGGCAGACGACATCATCACGGCCGATGTGTGGGCCACCGCCATCCTCGCCGGCGGCCCATCCACTCTCGACCTAGCGGTCGACGAGCACGGCGTGGACGTCATCGCGGTCGACACAGGGGGTCGCGTGACCGCCTCGGAGAGGATGCGTCGTGCCGACGGTTTCGCCGCGCTCTGAGACCCCCGGTGCCAAGCCGCACCGTCTCGGCGCCGACCTAGACTTCGAGCATGCCTGAGCATCCCCGCCTCCTCCTCGTCGAAGACGACCGACAGCTCTCCGGGATGCTCGAACAACTCCTTCAGAGCGAGGGGTACGAGGTGGTCGTCGCGCGCGACGGACAACGCGCCCTGCATGAGGGCCTCACCCAGGCCTTCGACGTTCTCGTACTAGACCGGGGCCTGCCGGTCATGGAGGGCCTCGACGTGCTGCAGCGTCTCCGCGACCGCGGTGTTCTCGCGCCGGCCCTCATTCTCTCGGCCCTCGGAAACCCCGCCGACCGTGTAGAGGGACTCGATCGGGGAGCCGAGGACTACCTCGGCAAACCCTTCGACATCGACGAACTCCTGGCGCGCATCCGGGCCCTGCTCCGCCGGCACCAGAGCGTGGTGCCGGTCATCCGGATACCCGGCGGCACCCTCGACGCCGGTTCCCGCACCGTCACCTCGAACACCGGAATTCAGATCGTACTTTCCGAACGGGAAGCCGACCTGCTGGAGCGCCTCGCCCGACGGCCCGGCCAGGTCTTCGAACGGAGCGATTTGCTCGCGATGGTGTTCCCCGACGCCGATGACCTTGGGGTCGTCGACACCTACGTGCACTACCTCCGTAAGAAGCTCGGCCGCGGAGTGATCGCCACCATCCGCGGTATCGGCTACCGATTGGGGTCTAGGACATGACAATCGACGAAGACAGGACCCTCCAACGATCCGCCCTGCGCCTGACGGTGCAGTTCATCGCTGTCATATTCGTTGTCCTGCTCATCGTGGCGGGCGTGGTCTTTGCGATTGTCAGCAATGACGTCAGAGAATCCAACCAACGCTCTCTAGCCGTGGCATCCCAGCTAGACAACGTTCAGGAGACACCGTCCGGCACGTTCATCACGGTGCTTGAGCACGGCCGGCAGCAGTCCTCCCAGGGAATTCCCGACGGGCTCATCGACACGGGTGCCCTCGGGGCGGAGGCCGCATCCGGTGACGGGGGAAGTCCCAGCGGAGGGGCCGGTACGCAGGGCCAGCGAACCGTCGATGGTCAGACTTACCTGATCAGTACCTCCCGGCACGGCGACCGCGTCGTGCAGGTCGCGGTGAACCTCTCGGAAGGGAGCGAGGAACTCAGACGCCTCGCCGAAGCACTCGCCGCGGCGAGTCTCATCGCCCTCGCGGCGGCGGCGGTCGCCTCGTACATCATGGCCAGACGCGCCATCCGTCCGCTCTCCGAAGCACTTACCCGGCAACGCCAATTCGTCGCCGATGCAAGCCACGAGCTGCGAACCCCGCTGACCATCCTGAGCACGCGGGCGCAGATCCTTCAGCGTCGAGTCCCCAAGGATGTGTCAGCGGACGTCTCGGCCGCGGTGCACGACATGGTAGATGATGCGAAAACGCTCACGGCGATCCTGGACGACCTGCTGGCCGCCGCCGACACGCGCTCCGCCACAGTGCTGGTTCCCATCGATGTGGAGGCCGTCGCGGCCGTAGCCATCACCGCATTCCGGGATACGGCGGCACGGCGCACCATCACCCTCCTCCTCACGGGCGAAGCAGAGGTGAAAATTCTCGGCTCGGAGTCGGCCCTCCTCCGGCTCTTCCGCGCGCTCATCGCGAACGCTCTCGACCATGCCGAGAAGGAGGTGCGCGTGCACATCGCAACCAACAAACGCGACGCGGTCATCAAGGTCACAGACGACGGACCCGGATTCGACCCCGCGATTGTCGATAGAGCCTTCGACCGATTCGCCAGCACTCGAAGCGGAACTCCAAGCGACGGAGATTTGCACTATGGCCTCGGTCTGGCGCTCGTCGCCGAAATAACACGGCGTCATCACGGCACCGCCACCATAGAGAGTCCTGCACCGTCGGGCGCTACCGTCGTCGTGCGTCTTCCGCTCAGCAGATAGCAGGTCAAACGAGTGGCCGTGATGGTTCTCACCGGGCTCATCACACTGGCTTCACTTGCGACGCCCGACGAGCCAAGGTAGGTATCGCGCCAGTTATACCGAGGAAGCTACCTCAGCCACTACATATCGAACGCAGCATCGGGCACCCGGCGGGCTGTCGTAGGGGGGTCATAGCAACAGCAAAACAAACGGCCTCTCACCTCCGTACGCTTGAATGACTCACAAACTCAAGAACGACTCGTCCTCGGGATGAATGGGGACCCAGAACATCCTCAATACCCTCCACTAACACACCCCCACCAACACCTCGGTAGGTGGGGCCGGCGGGCGAATGATCCCTTCAGGGCCGCTCGCCCCCTTTCTACGTTGCAAACAGGCGACGGGAATACTGTGTCGCGACCGGTAGTGGTCGCCGTCTTGTCCTCTATTTACGTTTCCCAGGGATGTTCTGGATGACCGCCAGGACGACAAAGGTAGCCGCGAGGACTGCAACGACCAACGCGATGGGCAGCCAAGGGCCCTGCCCGATGATGAGAGCGGCGACGAGGGCCGCGATCATTACAATGGCAGGCCGGATGATCGGCCCGTACGTGCCGCGACGCCTTTTAGCCACGATGTGAGTTTCCCAGCTCAGTGCCCTGACGCATCTTTTCGGCAGGCTCGCCGCGTGCCGCCGTGGTGGGCTGCGGCGTCCGGACACGTGCGCTGCCTGGGAGGTAGGGGCTGCCCGGGTCGGGGAGGTGTCGTCTGGTTTGAATGGCGAACAAGATGACGCCGGCGATGGCGAGGAGGAGGGCGGCGATGACGTTGGCCTTCAGGCCGGCGAAGACGAACTCGGTCGGGTCTAGGCGGAGGGATTCGAAGAACGCCCGTCCGATGCCGTACCAGATGAAGTACATTGCGACGGTTCGGCCGGAGTGCAACCGCAGGCGTCGTTCGATGTAGATGATGAGGAACGCGCCGATGATGTTCCAGATCATTTCGTAGAGGAACAGGGGGTGGAACAGGGTGCCTGCTGGCAGGCCGGGTGGGAATGCGGCGTTGGTGGATTCGATCTGCAGGCCCCAGGGGAGGGTGGTCGGTCCGCCGTAGAGTTCGTGGTTGAAGTAGTTCCCGAACCGGCCGAACGCCTGGGCGAGGAGGAGGCCGGGGATGAGGGCGTCGGTGAAGGCCCAGAATCGTAAACCCCGCCGGCGGCAGGCGATCAGCGCGCCGATGCTTCCGGCGATGATGGCGCCGAAGATCGCGAGCCCGCCCTCCCAGACGAACAGGACTTTCCAGAGGTCGGCGCCGGGGAAGAAGTAATCATTCGGGTGCGTCACGACGTGGTAGAGCCGGCCGCCGATGATTCCGAACGGCACCGTCCAGAGCGCAATATCGAGCACGACGCCTTTCTCGGCGCCTTGCCTGCTAAGCCGGCGTTGGGTGAGGGCTACGGCGATGATGATGCCGGTGAGGATGCAGAGCGCGTAGAAGTGGATCGTGAACGGCCCGACGTCAAAGGAGCTGGTCGGGGGGCTCGGGATGCTGGCGTGCATGATGCTCATTTCAGTTCGGCGAGATCGTCCCGCACCGTGTCAATCGCCCGTTGGACGGTCTTACCGCGGTTTTGAGAGATCTGGGTCCCGGTGGGGCTGTCGAGGAGCTCAGCGAGGTGATTTTGCAGATCGTCGAGGTCGGATTCGGTTGCTGCGTAGTCTTCGTCGGCGGCGTGCCCGGCCATCTCGGTTACGGCGGCCTGTAGCTGATCGGTTGTGCTTGGGCTGAGGTCCGGCGGGTTCGGCTTCACGCTCTCGAGGAGGGTCTGAAGATCATCCTGAAGGGGCTGCACCATCGGCGGGACGGTAGCCATCGGTGCGGTGGCGGGTTGCGAGACGTCCGAGACGACAGCGGCGCTGAACGCCACCGCGCCCACAACAAGCACGGCAAGAACGCCGATACGTAATCCCAGCCACCGCCTGGCCGCACTTTCAGAGGTGGACGTTGCCACGGCGGTGGTTGGCGGGTTAGTGGCAGGGCCGGACTGGCCAGGGTTCGTTGTGCTCGTCGTTGGCCTTTTCATGTTCTCGCCCTCTGTCACGGTGCTCATAGTCCTAGAGTCAACAGGTCCTGGAGGGGTGGTTCCCCGGCAGCGTTCGCGAACGTATCGAACGCCCTTGTCAGCGCAGCCTGTTCCTCTTCGCTCAGCGCTGAGAGGATGCGGGCCAGTTCGGCACGCCTCGCGGCAGTGACCTGATCGACAAGTGCCTGGCCTTTCGCAGTGACGGTGACGACGATCTCGCGGCGGCTGTCGGAACTTGGAGCCCGGTGCAGCCATCCCATCAAGACCATGCGCTGAACGGTCCGGCTGAAAGTCGACTGAACGGCGTTCATCCGCGCCGCGAGCTTACCGATCCGGATCGGACCGGTCCCGCTGACGATGACGAGAACACGGAACTGGGGCAAGGTGACGTGTGTGAGCGCATCAGCAACCGAACGGGCGACCACGCCGAGGAGCGCCCGGGACGCCACCAACGTGGCCTCCACTACCGCTGTCTCACCCACCCGCGTTTACCAATCGTGTGACTCCTCACAGAGGCATGCATAGCAGCATACGAATTTCAGTGTACCTAAGCCCGCGCAGTCTTGGACGAAGGAAGGGGGCTTTCCACACCGGTCTCACTGACCTCGGGTCCGTACAACGATGATGTTGCGGAAGCGCGGCGCGAACTGCGCGGTGCATGCCGGGCTCTACTGAGACACGCACACCGGGTGCCCACCCAGAGCCGGAGGTTCTTCCAGTGGTCAGGGTATGCCTGCGACGCGTCGCCGGCCGAACAGGTACGCGACGGCGACCGATCCGGCGATCGCGATCATGGTCGGGACCAGGAGCCCGGGCCCCTGGTTGGTGAACTCGACCACCAATACCAGTGCGGTGAAGGGGGCGCGAAGCGACGACGCAAGAAATGCCGCGGCGGCGACGAACACGAACGCTGCCAACGGGGTCCCTGGCCACAGGAGGCTCCACAGTCCGCCGAGCGCGCCGCCAAAAGCGGCGCCCACAGCTAGCGCGGGTGTCAGCGTCCCGCCGGCCGCGCCGACGGCGATCGTGCCTGTCGTGGTGAGAACCTTCACGAGCGCGAGGGCGGCAAGCAACCCGATCGACGCGGTCCCTGCGAAGGCTACTTCGCCGAGTGATTTGCCGTTCCCGAGGATCGAGGGGAACGGAATCGAGAGAACCCCGACGCCGGTGAACACGACGGGCATCAGGACGAGGATCCACCACGATTTCGGCCGGATCTTTGATGCGAAACCGACCAGCCGTACAAACCCGAGGGCCCCGGTGCCCAGTAGTGGACCGGCGAGAACGGCCCAGACGAAGATCGATGGGCTCAGCTCGAACTGGGGCAGGTTGTAGAGCGGCACGTCAGGGACCACGGCGCGGGCGACGATCGTCGCGATTGCGGAGGTCGCCAACGCAGGCAGCGCTGTTGCGAAGCTGAGTTCCGCGAGAAGGACCTCGATAGCGAAAAGCGCGCCGCTGAGAGGGACGTTGTACACGGCTGCGAGACCGGCGCCCGCGCCGCAGGCGACGAGGATGCGGCGCTCTCGTGCTGTGACGCGGGCTTTCTCGCTCAACCAGCCGGCGAACAGCGCCCCGAGTTCCCGCGGGGCGACTTCACGACCGATGGACGCACCGAGGCCCACGATGATGATCTGAAGCCCCACGTTGACCACGGTGGCCAGGGGCGGCATCCGTTCACCGTGGACGCTCCGCTCAACAGACACCACCGGCTTTGCCCACCGGCGAAGACCCCACCAGCCGGCACCACCGATGATGCCAGCGACAAGGAGCGCTAGAACTCTTTGACCGGGTGCGCTGGCGCTGACGGCGTCCAAGAACGTTCCGGTGTCATACGAGTACGCCAAGTGCTGAATGGCACGCAGCGCGACAGTGACAACCAACCCGCTGAGACCACCGCCCACCCCGACGAGCGCCGTGACAACGACTAGCCGCAGTACCCAGGACGCCTTCATCGCGTTCCTGCTCCCGTCCACGCTCTGATCGTAACCACCTACGCTCGCGCCGTAGCAGCCGGACCCGTTAGGGTGTTCCTTCCGAGCGCGGCAGACATGGCCCTCTTAGACGGAGGACGTGGGACCGCCATTGTCTTCCGGGAGCTGTGATGTGACCCCGCACCTGAGTCTCCCGTCCCGATGGCTTCCTAGTGGTGGTCGTGTGGTTGCAACGTGGTGACCGCGCGGACGGTGAAGTCGTCGAGATTCGGTAGGGCATGTTCCGTGTTGTGTTCGGCCTCGTGGAGTATCTGCTCGACAGTGGAAAGCGTCGTGTCGGCGACGTGCACGGTCGCTGCCCCGTGGAGGCGGTGCCCGACCCAGCGGAGTTGTATCCGGGGCACGGCGAGCACGCCCGGAGTGTCTTCGAGTGCGTGGCGGGCGCGGTCGACGAGGTCGGGTTCGATGCCGTCCATCAGGCGTCGCCCGATGCTTTTGATGGTGCCCCAGAGCAGCACGATGATCGCGGCGGAAATGATGATGCCGATGATCGGGTCGGCGAGCGGAAAGCCCAGCATCACCCCAACCGCACCGAGAACGACGGCGAGGGAGGTGAACCCGTCGAGACGCGCATGAACGCCGTCTGCGACGAGGGCGGCAGAGCCGATCTTCTGACCGACCCGGATGCGATAGATCGCGACGATCTCGTTGCCGGCGAAGCCGATGAGGCCGGCTGCGGCGACGAACCAGAGGTTCTGGAGATCTTGGGGGTGGAACAGGCGGTTGATGGATTCCCACGCGGCGACAACTGCAGACAGCGCGACGACCGCGACGATGAAGAGGCCGGCGAGGTCCTCTGCCCGGCCGAAACCGTAGGTGTAGTGCCGGGTCGCGACACGGCGGCCGAGAATGAACGCGATCCATAATGGCACCGCGGTGAGGGCGTCGGAGAAGTTGTGGATCGTGTCGGCTAGGAGCGCCACGGAGCCGCTGATCAGAAAAATCAGGAACTGCAGGATGGTGGTGCCGAGCAGGATGAAGAGACTGATCTTTAGCGCCCTGACACCCTGGGTGCTGGCCTCGAGAGCGTCATCGATCGAGTCGGCGGCGTCGTGGGTGTGAGGCACGAACAGACTATAGAAGAAGCCTTTGATCCCGGTCGGATGGGAGTGGCCGTGCCCATCATGATCATGCGGGTGGTCGTGTCCATCGTGGTCGTGGTCGTGGTCGTGGTCGTGGTCGTGGTCGTGCGGATGGTTGTGGTCATCGTGGTCGTGGGTGGGGGAGTTGTGTGGGTGGTCGTGGTGGGTGCTCATTCGGAGGCCTCCCTGTCGATGGCGTGGTGGTGCCGGGGGGAGCCGCCGAGGCTGTGTTCAGCTTGGAAGATGGCGTCGCTGACGAGCTGGCTGGCATGTTCATTGGCCAGGCTATAGAAGACGCGGGTGCCATCCTGCCGGGTCGACACAATGCGTGCGAGACGAAGCTTCGCGAGATGCTGGGACACCGAGGCGGGAGTCTTGTCGAGGACGTCGGCGAGATTGTTCACCGACAGCTCCTGGTCCCGAAGGGCAAGGATGATGCGGACGCGGGTCGCGTCGGCGAGCATCCCGAAGATCTCCACAGCCAGCTCGACATATTGGCTGTCCGGGTTACGGCCACAAACCTGTCTATCTGCATCCATACGCAGATTGTGTCATATTGTCGACCGTGCAGGAAGCTACGCCGTCGACGTAGGTGATCTCGTGGAGGGTTCGACACGGGCAGGTCTTGCTGTTTTGATCGTCCTTTGGGACGGCTGTCAGCGTTGCGGTGTACCCAAAATGGTCAGCAGTTATGGTGGTCGTGGTCTTCGTCATGGTCGTCATCGTCGTCGAGGAGCATGCCGACCGAGGTTGCGCAGGCATCGCCTTTCCACGCTTCGATGCCCTCGCGTACCGCGAAGACGACGATGAGGAGGGCGGCGATTGGGTCGGCCCACCACCAGCCGAAGAGCGTGTTGAGGAGTAGCCCGATGAGGACGGCGGCCGAGAGGTAGGTGCAGATGAGCGTCTGCTTCGAGTCAGCGATCGCGGTCGCCGAGCCGAGCTCCTTCCCCGTGCGTCGCTCGGCCAGGGAGAGAAAGGGCATGATGACGACACTCAGGGCAGTGAGCACGATGCCGACGGTGCTGTGCTGCACGTCTGCTGCCCGAGTGAGGGTGAGTACGGAGTTCACGCCGACGTAGAGCGCAAGGAGGAAGAACGCGACCGCGATAACGCGGAGGGTCCCCTTCTCCCACCGCTCGGGATCCCTGCGGGTGAACTGCCAGGCGACGGCCGCGGCGGAGAGCACTTCGATGGTCGAGTCGAGTCCGAAGCCGATCAGCGCTCCGGATGATGCGGCCGCGCCTGCTGCGATCGCGACGACGGCTTCGATGAGGTTGTAGCCGATCGTGATCGCGACGATCAGTCGGATGCGCTTCTGCAGAACCGCTTTGCGCTGAACGGGCGGGCGCGCGGTCGCGGCGGTCACTTGCCGGCCTCGCAGCAGCCGGCGATGGAGCAGGCCGGGTTGTTGCACGGCGCGTCGGCGTCGACGGCGAGCACCACCCCGACGAGGTCGTTCAAGGCTTTCGCGAGGTGTGCGTCGGCGATCTCGTACCGGTTCTGCCGGCCTTCCGGTTCGGCGATGACGATGCCGCAATCCCGCAGGCACGTCAGGTGGTTCGAGACGTTCTGCCTCGTGAGGCCGAGCGCATCGGCGATACCGGCAGGATAGGCGGGCTCCTCGAGCAGCATCAAGAGAATGCGCGAACGGGTCGGATCGGCCATGGCGCGGCCGATCCGGTTCACGACGTCGAGCCGGGTGCTGAGAGTGAGCATGCATCCATTAATACAGTGAGGGCTGTACTAATAAAATCTGGATTCGAGGGCAGGTAGTTGATTGAGTGAGCGAGCATAGTTTTGAGACCCTGATCACGGCCTCCGGCTGGCGTAAGCACTACTGAAAATACAGGCAGAGACCCACGTCTACTCCCTAACCCGTTTGATCTGAGACGTCGCGAGACCTTTCGGTTTTCGAGGCGCGACTGATCCGTTTCGGTCGATACAGGGTTACCGGGTCAGGTGGCAGCGATTACGCCGGTGGTGAGAAGCACAGCGAGGACGAGCCCAAGTGCGATGCGGTACCAGATGAATACGGTGATCGGGTGGCGTGCCACAAATCGGAGGAGCCAGGCGATGGATGCGTAGGCGACGATGAAGCTGACGAGGGTGCCGACGGCGACGGCTCCCCAGCCGACGGTGGCGTTGACTGCGGAGGCTTGGCTGGCGCTTTCGTAAGCACCGGCGCCGATGAGTGCCGGGATGGCGAGAAAGAAAGAAAGCCTGGTTGCTGCAACACGGTCGAGGTTCCGGAGGAGGCCCGCGCTGATCGTCGCGCCCGACCGGGAGACTCCCGGGACAAGCGCGATGCACTGGAACAGGCCGATGATGAGTGCGTCCTTGAGGGTGAGGTTCTCTTCGGGGCGGGACCTCCGGCCGATTCGTTCGGCGATGAACATCACGGCGCTCCACAGGATGAGGCCTGCGACGACGACCCAGAGGTTCCGGAGGGCCCCTGAGACCAGGTCTTTGGCGGCGAACCCGACGATGCCGATGGGGAGGGAGCCGGCGATGACGTACCAGGCGAATCGGTAGTCGGGGTTTCGGCGTGCGTCGGCGTTGAAGAGGCCTCGCCACCAGGCGGCGATCAGGCGGGCGATGTCGGAGCGGAAGTAGATGATCACGGCGATAATCGCACCGAATTGGATGATCGCGGTGAACGCCGTGACCCCCGGATCGTCGATCGATAGTCCCAGGAGCTTTTCGACGAGGGTGAGGTGGCCGGTGCTGGAGACAGGGAGGAATTCGGTGAGTCCCTCCACGATGCCGAGGATGATGGCGTACAAGAGGTTCACAGGATGCTCGATTCTGGGGTCAAGTCGGCGGGGCGTCTGAGGGTGCGGCGGCGCGCGCGCAGGATATGCATGAGGCGGTGTGCGGTGATGATGATCGCGAGCCACGCCAGCCCGAGGATGAATCCGGCGAGGACGTCGGTGAACCAGTGGTGTCCGAGGAAGACCCGGCTGAGACCGATGGTGACGGCGAAGACTGTCGCGATGCCGATCGTCAGAGTGCGGGCGAGCGTCGAGGTTTGGTGCAGCACGAGGAGGTAGGCGATGGTGCCCGCGACGACGACCGCGTTCAGGGTGTGGCCGCTGGGGAAGGAGGGCGAGTATTCGTAGGGCGGAACGGCTTCGTTGAGCGGCGGGCGAACCCGGCCGATCAGGTCTTTGCCTGAGACGGTGAGGAGCAGAGAACCGCCACCTGCTGCAACGATCAGGATGACCGGGGTCCACGATCTCCACCGGAGACCCAGTGCAACGAGGGCCACGACGGCGATGATCGGCATCCCGATCGGCCCGGCCACGTTCGTGTAGGCCGTCACAGCTGCGTCGAGGCCTGGGGAGCGGAGGGTGATGACCCAGTCGAGGATGGGTTGGTCAAGGCCGGAGACACCGTCGGTGTCGGTGATCGAGTCGTAGACCTGTGCGACGGCGGCGCTGAGGAGAACGGCGATGAGCAGGCCAACGGTGAGGATGACGACGAGGGTGGCGGTGGGACTGAGGCGGGCGAGGAACGCCCTGAAGTGTGTCATGTGGTGCGCGCTTTCCGGGTGGTGAAGTTCTCGGGGGCTGGTTTCTGGGAGACGGCGCCGATGAGGCGAAGGAGGAGGGTGGCGGTAATGGTGCCGGCTGCCAGGATGCTGGCGAGCACGACGATCTGGAACCGGCCCGCTTCCAGTGGGGATGCGCCGCCAAAGATGGCGCCGACGAATGCTCCGGGGAGGACGACGACGCCGGTCGTCTTGGTTTGGTCGATGGAGGGAACGAGTGCTGAGTGGATGGCGGTGCGTGCGAGCAGCCGGGTCGATTCGAGCGGGCGGGCGCCAAGAGCGAGCCACCCTTCAACCTCGTCCCAGTGGTCACGCACAGAGGAGTGGAAGGTACGCCCTGTGAGGGTTGCGATGCTCATGGAGTTACCGGTAACGATCCCGCCGATCGCGAGGGCGTAGCGCGGCGAGAACTCGATCGCACCGGTGCTGAAGACGATGATGAGCACCGCGATGTTGCCGATGAGCATCGCCGCGCCGATAGCCGCGGTCTGTCGCCGGTTGGCGTGGATGCGCCGTGCGACCGTGTAGACGGCTGCAGCGAACATGACGATCAGTCCCACGGTGACGAGCAGTGGGTTGCCAAGGATTCCGGCCAGTACCAGGCTCAGGGCGGCGAGTTGAGCGGCACCGCGGAGGATCGCCCAGAGTGGTGCCGTGGCCTGCGGCACGTGCGCCGCCGTGAGCCCGATAAGCGCGATCGCGGCAAGCAGGAGCACCGCGACGAGGGTCGGCACCAACCCGCCGAGAACATCCACTATGGCCGTCAGGCCCTGCGACGGCGGCGGAGGATGTCGATCACGATCGGCAGTACCGAGACGATCACGATGAGCACGGCGATGACCTCGATATTGTCTTTGACGAAAGGGATCCCGCCGAGGAAGTAGCCGGCGAGGGTGAGGATGAGCGCCCAGCCGATGCCGCCGACGCCGTTCCAGAGAAGGAAGGAGCGGAACGGCATCTTCGACATCCCGACGACCGGCGGCACGAACGTGCGCACCAGAGGGACGAAGCGGGCCAGCACGAGGGCGCGGCCGCCGTAGTGGGTAAAGAACTCGTCGGCCTGGTCGCGATACTTCGTTTTGAAGATCCGCGCGTCCGGTTTGAACAGTCTCGGCCCGAACCGTTTGCCGATGTGGTACCCGGTCTGGTCGCCGAGGATGGCTGCGGCCGCGACCCCGACGACCAGCAGTGGCAGTGGCAGGCCGAGTGGCCCGGCGAGCAGCGCGGCAGTGAAGACGAGGGTGTCGCCGGGCAAGAACGGGAACAGCAGCCCGGTCTCGATGAACACGATGGCCATCACGACAACTAAGGCCCACGGGCCGACTCCTTCGAGCAGGGGTGTGGGGTCGAGGAGGCTCGCTGTGTGGATGTGGATCACTCGATGGCCAATGCTCTGACGGGGGAGACCCGTACTGCGGAACGGGCGGGAACGGCGGAGGCGACCACGGCAAGGATGATGGCGCCGGCGATGATGCTGAGGATGATCCACGGCGGGATGGTGGGGGCGAAGAATCCGCCGATGTGGTGGTCGCTGGCGATCGCGGTGAGCACGCCGGCCCAGCCGTAGAACACGCCGAGTACGAGCCCGGTGGCCCCGCCGACGACGGTGAGCTGGATGCTCTCGGCCAGGATCATCGTGCGAACCTGCCTCTTCGTGAACCCGAGGGCACGTAGCAGCCCGATCTCGCGGCGGCGCTGGATGACGCTGAGCGAGAGCGAGTTGACGAGCCCGATGGCGGCGATCACGAGGGAGAATCCGATGAGTACCGCGAGGATGCCGGTGGTGAGCTGGAGGAAGGCCTGGTCGCCGGCCGCTTCGGCGGGGTCTGCGGCGGCGGCGACGGGGCCGCTCTCGGCGAGGAACGACTGCCCGGCGACGGTGAACATGGTGACGAGCGTCACCCCGATGACGAGCCCGATCGTCGATCGCGAAGACCGCGCGGGGTAACGGAGGGCGTTGGCGCTGGCGAGCACGCTCGGTGTGGACCGGCCGGTGAGACGCCCGGCGGCTTTCAGCATCGCGGGGATGAAGAACGACGATCCGAGAACGAACCCGACGAAGCTCAGCGCGCCGCCGGGGGCCGCGATGAGCAGTCCGAGCGGGCTCTTCAGCCCGACAGCGACCCCTGCGATGAGAAGCACGATGCCGCCGACGAAGGCAGCGGTCACGAGGGTGCGGAGCCGGCGGGGCATCTCGCTGGCGGTGACGGCCTTCGGCTCCTGGGTCGCGCCGGTCGCTTCGATGGGGGAGACGTTCAGAATCTTCCGGGAGCCGAACCAGGCTGCCCCCGTGGTGCTGATCACGCCGACCAGAACCGGGGCGACGAGAAGAGGCGACAGAGTGCCGATCGACACGTTCACGAAGGTGCCCGACGAGACCAGGGCGCCGTACGTGATCTGCGTCACGAGCAGGCCCACAACGAGCCCGAGCACGCTACCGACGAGCCCGACGACAGCGCCTTCAATCGCAATCGCCCCGCGGAGGGTGCTTGCTGACGCGCCGAGGAGGCGCATGAGCGCAATGTGCTTGGCGCGACCGGCCATGATGATGCCGAACGTGTTCGAGGTGACGATGCAGGCGACGAACACGGCGATGAAGAAGAACAGCAGGTCGAGCACGTCGAGCAGCGCCACAACATAACCGTGTTGAATGAATTGGCCGCCGATGGACTGCACGCGCAGCACGATGTCCATCTCGATCATCATCGTGGCGAACACCGAGGTGATGAACGCGACGAGCAGGCTCGAGGTGTGCTGGCGGCCGCCGTGCCAGAGCTCCCGGAAGGCGAGGGCGATCACGCCGCGACCTCGAGGCTCAGGATGATGTCGGAGAGGGTCTTCGCGTCGCTCTTCGCGACATCCTGAACCACACGGCCATCGGCGATGAAGATCACCCGGTCGGCGTGCGAGGCAGCGACCGGGTCGTGGGTTACGAGCACGACGGTTTGCTGAAACTCTCGGGTCAGGTCGCCGAGCAGTCCGAGCACTTCGCGGCTGGAACGGGAGTCGAGGTTACCGGTCGGCTCGTCGGCGAAGATCAGCTGAGGGCGCATCGCGAGGGCGCGGGCGATCGCGACGCGCTGCTGCTGGCCACCGGAGAGTTCGTGCGGGCGGCGCGCTTCGAGCGTTCCGATGCCGAGCCGGCTGAGCAGCAGCCGCACCCAGGCCATCTCGTCGGTCGTGGGCTTTCGGCCGTCGAGCTCGAACGGGAGGGTGACGTTGCCCAGCACTGAGAGGGTGGGCACGAGGTTGAAGGCCTGGAACACGAACCCGAGACTGCGACGGCGGAGGAGGGTGAGGGCGTTGTCGTCGAGGTGGGTGATGTCGGTGTCACCGATGCTGACCCGTCCGCTGCTGGCCGTGTCGAGCCCGGCGAACACGTGCATTAGGGTCGATTTGCCCGAACCGCTCGGACCCATGATCGCGGTCAGGTTGCCGCTGGAGATCTCGAGGTCGATGGCGTCTAGCGCCGTCGTGGCGGAGGTGCCGCTGCCGTAGACCTTGCTGACGCCGACCGCTGCCGCAGCAACCCGGGTGATGGACACGTCGCTCATCGAAAGACTCCTTCTCGTGGGATAGTTTCACGCTAAGGAGATGTGCTGGCCCGGCGAATCAGCACAGCGGAGCATCTTCGGCATACATCGCTGTGATGACGCCCAGCTCTCAGTCGGTGCCGATCAGACCGTTCTCGTAGGCGAAGATCACGAGCTGCACCCTGTCCCGGAGGCCCAGCTTGGTGAGGATGCGGCTTACGTGGGTCTTTACGGTCGTGTCGCTGAGGTGCAGTGACGATGCGATTTCGGCGTTGCTCAGCCCCGATGCGACGAGGTCGAAGAGGTCGTGTTCGCGAGGGGTGAGGGAGTTGAGCGCTTGTGAGCGGTTGGCGCTCTGCGGGGCGGCGAATCGCCGGATGAGGTTCGCGGTAGCGCTTGGCGCGAGCACGGCGCTACCGGAGTGCACGGTACGGATGGCCGCGAGCAGAAACTCGGGGTCGGTGGATTTCAGGAGGAACCCGCTGGCCCCGGCGTTGATGGCCTCGAAGGTGCGGTCATCGAGATCGAAGGTCGTCAGCACGATGAATCGGGGCGGTGCGCCGGTTTCCGGCGGCGAGGCCAGCACGCGGGTGATTGCTTCGATGCCGCCCATCTGGGGCATCTCGAGATCCATCAGCACGACGTCTACGGGTGTCGAGCTAGCGAGCTCGACCGCTTCGATACCGTTCGACGCTTCCCATTCGACGGTGAGGTCTGGCTGCGAGTTCACGACCATTGCTATCCCGGCGCGGAAGAGGGGCTGATCATCCGCCAGTCCTACCCGGATCGACGCGGTCACTGCAGTGCTCCGGTGCCCCGATAAGGCAGGCGAGCATCCACCCGGAACCCGGGCGACCCGTCGGTCCGGGGACCGGCCTCGACGGTTCCGTCCAGGAGCCGCATCCGTTCTCGCATGCCGATGAGTCCCTGGCCGGGCTGCGAGATCCGGCCGGTGGCCTGCGGGTGGCCGCCGGATATCTCCTCTGTCGTGACGCCGAAACACACGTGATTCAGGCCCCAGTCGAGGCTCACGGTCACTGCTGTTCCTCGTCCGCCGTGCTTGATGGCGTTGGTGAGCGACTCCTGTAGCACGCGGAACATGGTCAGGTCGTGGGCTGCGGTCAGTGGTATCCGGATGCCCGTCTCCTGCACAGTCACCTCGAGGCCGGCCTGCCTCACACTGTCAACGAGCAGGTCGAGGTCACCTGTACGGATGCCTGCGGTCGTCGCGTCGCCGGGTTCTCTCAGCACGCTGAGCAGTTCGTGCACGTCATCGAGCG
This sequence comes from Subtercola boreus, assembly GCF_006716115.1. Lineage (NCBI taxonomy): Bacteria > Bacillati > Actinomycetota > Actinomycetes > Micrococcales > Microbacteriaceae > Subtercola > Subtercola boreus. The sequence goes on from NZ_VFOO01000002.1 coordinate 18,578, forward strand.
CAGATCGGGCGGTGCGGTTGATCGTCTCTAGGGCGGTCGTCTCAGCCTGCGGGTTGGTCGCCTTCGCATAGCGGGCCCCATCGGATTGGGCGATGACAACGGCAAGGGCGTGGCCGATGAGGTCATGCATCTCCCGGCTGAGGAGGGCACGCTCGCGTTCCTGAGTGAGGCGCGCCTCGGCGAGGATGCGGTCGCGTTCACGATCGGCCCGTGCGGCGGCTGATGCCCGCCGGTTTCGTACCAACACCCCGAGCGCCCAGAACAGGGCGAGGGCCGCCGCTATCACCCCGCTCGCGATCACGAAGTAGATGCCCCGGGACACCGGGTCGGTCGGGATGGCGGCGCCGTCGCCAGTCGGGGGAGCGAACAGCACGAGACGAGCGCCGGCGATACCTCCCCCGATCACGCTCGACACCAGGCCCGCCCACCGCACAACACGGTTCTCCGCCAACCCTGTCGCGAACACGGTGGCGAGGATGAGGATGTCACCGAGCAGCAGGCCATCGACCGTGGCCACCTGCACCAGCGCACCCACCCATGCGATCGCAAGACCCAGGCCGGGCATCCGCCGCCAGAAAGCGAGAGAGAGCGCAAACACGATATCGATCAGCATCCCGGCGGCACCGTCGCGCACAAAATCCGCCGCACCAAAAAGGACGAACGCCGCTAACGCGATGCCCGCGTCGGTGACGCGCGGGTGTTTCTCAAACCAGACCAACACACGCGTAACTCTAACCGCGAGCCGCATTCCCCCGGCAGGCTCGGGTGAACATCAGTCGTTGTGATGACAGGCGCTGTACCTCGCTGTGATGACGCCGCACCGCCACACTGAGGGTAGCCTTACCTTGCCCGAAATGATTGTCGAAGCCTGAGGACCCATGAAACGCCTCCACATCCTCGTCGCTGTCTCCGTAGCAGCCGCGCTCGCCCTATCCGCCTGCGCCGGCCCTGCATCGACGCCCGCAGCATCGGGCGACCCGTCGTCTCTTTCGGGCACGTCGATCACGGTTTACAACGCCCAGCACGAAGAACTCACCCAGGCCTGGGCTGACGCGTTCACCGCGCAGACCGGTGTCACGGTGACCCTCCGCAATGGCGACGACTCCGAACTGTCGAACCAGCTCGTTGCCGAAGGCGCGGCCTCTCCTGCCGACGTGTTTCTGACCGAGAACTCACCGGCGATGTCGCTGGTCGAGAACGCGGGACTCTTCACCAACGTCGACGCATCGACACTGGCAGGGGTTCCAGATGCCTACCGGCCGTCGACCGCGAAGTGGACCGGCATAGCCGCCCGCTCCACGGTGCTGGTCTACAACCCGTCGCTGCTGCCCGAGGCGGACCTGCCCACCTCCCTCAGCGACCTCGCCGACCCGGCATGGAAAGGGCGGTGGGCCGCATCCCCCGGCGGAGCGGACTTCCAGGCGATTGTCTCGGCCTACCTTGACCTCAAGGGTACCGACCAGGCGCTGGCGTGGCTGAAGGCGATGAAGACGAACTACGTCGACTACAAGGGCAACAGCACGGTCATGAAGGCCGTCAACGCCGGGCAAGTGCCAGCCGGTGTGATCTACCACTACTACTGGGCCATCGACCAGGCCGGTACGAAGGAGAACAGCGGCAACACGAAGCTGTACTACTTCAAGAACCAGGATCCGGGCGCGTTCGTCAGCATCTCAGGGGGGGAGTACTCGCGTCGAGCAAGAAACAGGCCGCAGCTCAGGCGTTCCTCGCGTTCATCACCGGCACCGCAGGGCAGACCATCCTGCAGACCGGAACGAGCTTCGAATACCCCGTCGCCAGCGAGGTCACACCGAATCCGGTCTTGCCTGGTCTCGATACCCTCGATGCCCCCACCATCGACCCGTCGACGCTGAACAGTACCCAGGTCACCGACCTCATGACCCAGGCCGGCCTCATCTGATGATCGGCCCGATCTGATGGCCGGTAGGTGGCTACGGTCGCCGCTCCTCGTCGTCGTGGTGGTGGTGCTGGCCGCCGTCATGCTGCTTCCCGTCGGCTACGTCGTCGCCATCGGGTTTCAGGTCGGCTGGCCGACACTCGCCCCCCTGGTCTTCCGACCGAAGGTCGGCGAACTGCTGGTCAACACCGTGCTGCTCGTCGTTCTGGGTGTGCCCGTGACCGTCGTGCTCGGGGTGGGCGGTGCGTGGCTCGTCGAGCGCACTACCCTCCCGGGCCGGCGCATCTGGGCGGTACTCCTGGCTGCGCCGCTGGCCATTCCGGCCTTCGTGAGCAGCTACGGCTGGGTCAGCGCCATCCCCTCGATCGGCGGCATCGGCGGCGGCCTCCTCGTCGCGACCCTCGCCTACTACCCCTTGGTTTACCTGCCCGCGGTCACCACGATCCGCCGGCTGGACCCCGCGCTCGAAGAGTCGGCCCGATCACTCGGGCTGGGATCGTGGCGCGTCTTCGCCCGCGTAGTTCTGCCGCAGCTCAGGCTCGCCGTCTGGGGCGGCGGCCTGGTCGTCGCCCTGCACCTGCTTTCCGAGTACGGCGCGTTCGCGCTGATCCGGTTCGACACCTTCACCACCGCGATCGTGGTGCAGTACCAGTCCACCTTCGCGGGCCCTGCCGCCAGCGCGCTCGGCATCGTGCTAGCCGGGCTTTGCCTTCTCCTGCTGCTCGGCGAATCGGCGACACGCGGCACAGCGAGATACTCCCGGGTCGGCTCGGGTGCGGCCAGGCCTGCAGTCCTGGAGCAGCTCGGTTGGGCGACGCCGCTCGCAATGGCCGGGCTGGTGGTAGTGCTTTTCGCGGCTCTGGGTGTGCCCATCGCCAGCCTCGTACGCTGGCTCAGCGTCGGCGACCCCTGGGCGCAGCGCGAGCTGCACACCGCCATCCTCCAGACGGCCGGCCTGGCCGTGATCGGCGCGATCGTGACCGTGCTCGTGGCACTCCCCATCGCCTGGCTCACCATCCGACACCCGGGTCGCCTCCCCCGCCTCCTCGAGAGTGCCTACTATCTCGCCAGCAGCTTGCCGGCCATCATCATCGCCCTGGGACTCGTCACCATCACCATCCGGATCGTCCCAGCACTGTATCAATCCGTGTTCACCGTGGTGCTCGCCTACGTCATCATCTTCCTACCTCGCGCGCTCGTGAGCCTCCGCACCGGCATCGCCCAGGCCCCGGTCGCCCTCGAAGAGGCCGCCCGGTCGCTCGGCCACTCACCCCTTGCCGCTCGTGCGCGAGTGACCCTGCCGCTCATCCTCCCTGCACTCGGTGCGGGGGCAGCCCTCGTCGGGCTCGGCGCCGCCAACGAACTCACCGCAACACTTTTGCTCGCCCCCAGCGGCACGAGAACCCTCGCCACCCAGTTCTGGTCGGCCAGTACGTCTGTCGCCTACTCCGACGCCGCTCCCTATGCGCTGCTGCTCATCGCGTTGTCGCTTCCATCGGTAGCCATCCTCTTCCTACAGACCCGAAAGCGCGTTCGCTGATGTCTACACTCGTGCTCACCGACATCACGAAGTACCTCGGCGGGCGACCGGTTCTGCGGAGCGTGACCCTGACCGTCCCGAGTGGCTCACGAACATCCGTCGTCGGCGCATCCGGCAGCGGCAAGAGCACCCTGCTCCGCCTCATCGCCGGCTTCGACATTCCGGATGCCGGACAGATAAGCCTCGGCGATACCCTTCTGGCGGGCGGGGCGTCGACCGTGCCCGCGCATCGAAGGGGAGTGGGGTACGTTGCGCAAGACGGGGCCTTATTCCCGCACCTCACGGTCGAGCAGAACATCCGCTTCGGACTGTCCCGATCTGCGCGGAGATCTACCCGGGTCGCGGAGGCCGCGGCCCTAGTGGCTATCGGCAGCAACCTGCTCGGCCGGTACCCGCACGAACTCTCCGGGGGCCAGCAGCAACGCGTCGCCCTCGCACGGGCTCTGGCACCGTCGCCTCAGGTCGTGCTGCTCGACGAACCGTTCAGCGCGCTCGACACTGGGCTCCGGGCATCGACCCGGAGAGCAGTCATCGAGGCCCTCGAGCAGAGCGGTGTCACAACGATCCTTGTCACCCACGATCAGGAAGAGGCCCTCTCGTTTGGTGACCAGGTCGCCATCATCGACGGCGGCCGCATTTCGCAGGCTGGGCCGCCCGCGGAAGTTTTTGACAACCCGCACACGGCCGACATCGCTGAGTTCCTCGGAGACGCGATCCTCGTACCCTGCGTCGTCCGGGATGATGTGGCGCACACCGCCTTCGGTTCGCACGTGATCAAGCACGACCACCGGGGGAGTGGTGACGTGTCGAAGGCCCTGGTCAGGCCCGCCCAGTTGATGATCGACACGGAAAGCCCGACACCCAATGCGGTCATAATCGACGTGCAGACGATCGGCGCGAAGCAGGACGTTTTGCTCAAGATCGGATCCACCCGTGAGATGATCCGCCTGCCTGTCGTAACCGCCGCCCCCCAGAGTTACAGAACTGGCCACACAGTGCAGGTGAGCGTTGTCGGCGGGGTCGTCATCTACGCGAGCTGATGCAGTCGATCGCAAGCACGGGATGCAGTTGCCAGTGACCCGCGCCACCCGAATAGCTACTGTAATCGAGCGCCACGTGATGTCACGCTCTAGTCCGCGGTCATCGCATCTGCCCTTCTCTGTGCTACCGAATCGCAAATCCTCTAGGGATAACGTCGACCTTCAATCACTCCAGAGTGCGGAAGGAGATCTTGTCGCGACTACCGGTGTTCTCAAGGTGCTGTGATTGCGATTGCGGCTGCGGTGGGTTGGCCACCGGTGGCAGGCGCCGCCTCCGACCAACTCCCCGTGATGGCCCTAGAGAAAGTCGACGCTGTCGTTGTGGGGCCCGTCATCAGCTTGGACAGGACCTTCCGAAGCTTGATGACATGGTCATCGAGTCCACCCTCACGACCGTTCACGGCAGACCGAACGAGCCGCAGGAGTACGGAGGCTAGGCGACGGACCCGGCAACGATTCGCCCGTTCATTCGCAAGGTGTACGCGCACGCGTGCCGTCCTCGCATTGCAGAACCGGCAAATGCTGGAAGCGTAAAAGAAAGGGGGCCGGCTGACGGATGAGTCAGCCGGCCCCCTTCTGGTGCTCCTACTGGCCGGGTGTGGCGGGAGCAGCGTCGTCGGCGGTCTCGCCGTCGTTCGTGCCGTCTTCGATCCCGGTGGTGTCGTCGGCGGTCTCGGTGTCGTTCGCCGCTCCGACGTCCGTGCCGTCAGCGGTCTCGGTATCAGCGGCTCCACCCTGATCGACGCTGGTGCTCGACGTGGGCGCTGGGGCGGGTGTGGAGGCCTGCGCGGGGATGGCGAGGGCAAGCCCGCCTCCGACAATCAACGCTCCGGCACCCAAGGTCCCGAGGGTCCATTTGATGGGCTTTTTCATGATCAGTTCCTTCGTTTCGTATCGGGTGGGAGTACCTGATACCTGAACGCTACGGACCAGCCCATGAGACCAGAATGAGAACCACCAGATACCCAGCGCGACCTACCCAAAGCCCGTTCCGATACTTCAGTCGCGTCGGACGTGGACGCTGTAGCGACGTCGGGTGGGTAGTCGCCGTTAAGCACGGGCGGGGGTGAGGATTCGGATGGCCTGGTTGAGGGACATGTCGGGCACGTACGCTTTGGCAAGTCCCAAGCCGACGGCTGGGAGGTTGAACGGATTTTTGTACAACAGAAAAACGGGTCTAATTTCTGGCTGGAACTTGTTTTTGTAGCGGTGCAGGGACTGGAACCCGTACGCCGGTTCCAGGGCACGGCTAAGCCAGGGGAGACCACTGTCAGCCAGGGGTGCCGCCGACAGGCTCACCGTCTGAACACCTGTCCGCCGCGCTTCGGTGATCGTTTCCGCGATGACGGCGTCCATCAGCCCCGGCATGCTGCCGGTCCGGCGGCGCATGAAGTCGAGCGTCAACCCGGTCACAATCCCGTTTCGGAACGTGGGCAGCCAGCTGGTGACGGCGTCGATGTCACCGTCCGCCGTGATCGCCAGCATCAGCGACACATCGGAGTCTTTGAGCTCCCGTACCCCGCCGAGCGTAAACCCCATCTCGGGAAGCGACTTCTCGGCCACCCATTCGCGAGAAATGTCCTCAATCTGAGCTTTCTTCGTCGACGTCAACTCGCTGTAGGTTGTCCATTCGAAGCGGACGCCCGTTTTCGTCGCCCGGGTGAGGGACGTTCTGATGTTCTGCATCTTCTTGCCGCCGAGTGACCAGGTCGTGGTGTCAACGAGGGTGTCCTCGGCGACTTTCATCGAGTACCAGGCCTGCCCTGAGAGGTGTACCCGGAGCGTCTCGGTTGCGCCGTAGAACACGGGCACCCACCCTCGGTCCTCGCAGAAGGTCACAAACCCCCGGACCACCTCGGCCATGTTGCGGGGCTCGCAGAGCGGTTCACCGGTAGTCACGGCGACGCCGTTGACGACCCGGTATGCGACAGCGCCTGTGTCATGGGGTGCATACCAGTACAGGTTCCCGCGCCAGGTCGTCATCCAGGCGAGGGGCCCCTCTGCCCATCCCATCTTCAGAAAGGCTCGCGTTCCAGACGACACTGTCGCCGGCGCATCGAGGCGACGGCGAAGCATGCCGGCAACGGCGAGTGCGACGATGCACAGCCAGAACACAGCCCCGATCCAGTCGTACATGATCCGGCCCAGAACGTCAGTCGGAACAGGGGCGGGTTGTTCGAAAGCCAAGAACCCTTCCGGGACGAGCCGTTCCACCAGATCAGTCACGATCGTCTGGACCGATGTTGCGGGGGAGGCCCCGGCCCTGAGGACGACCGTGCCAATGTAGACCGCGGTGACGGCCACGGTCACAAGTGCTGCCCGTACAAAGAACCGGTGGCTGGGAGCGTGGCCAGGGTTAGGTGGAAAGGATTTCAGGCAGCTGAAAGCCCCGATAGCGACGATGGCAGGTACTCCGATGGCGACGACAACTGACCATAACGTGTCATCGGCGGCGGCCGGGGAAGCCCCGGCTGGCGGGGTGATTGTGGGGGCGGCGCCGAAGTAAATCGCCGCCATGACGCTCAATGCTCCGTTGACGCTGACGGCTAGCCAGAGTCCCAACCGTTGCCCCCGGTAGATCGCGGCAGCGGCCAAAAGTTGCAAGACAAGAGGTAAGACGCTGACCAAGATCGCGCCGGCGGTGTCGGCGGCCCCCTGGATCGCGTCACCGGTTGTGGCTGAGTCTCTAAACAAGGCTCCGAGGGGTTCAAACAGGCCCACTCGGGCGGGTGCCAGCGCGCTGACAAGCGGCCCGATAGCTGTCACCGTCACCACCGCCGCGAGCAGCGTCCGCGTATCGCTGAATGACCGTTTCCCTGGTCTCGGGCGAGTTTTGGTGAAAACAAACCCGAGAAGGAGGCCGCTGACCGCGCCGCCAAGTCGGTAGAGGTCGGAGGGTTGGCCGGAGTAGAGAACAAAGACTAGGAGCACCGCGAAGCTGATGACCCGCACGCGCGCTCCGATGACGGGACGCAGGTAAGCGGTGGAGGCAAGGAATGTGCCGATTACCGGAATGAGCGGGTCGGACATGTGCTGGCCGCGGGTCGATTCGGCCGCCGGGTTGTCCAGCAGGACTCCCGCGCTCTGCAGGCCGATACCGAGAGCGATTCCGAAGACCGTCACGACGAGAAACGCTATGAGGGACCGGACGGATCCCAATCGGGTCTCAGCAATTCCCAACAATCCCAAAGTCACAACAACTACGCCGGTGAGGTAGACGGGTTTCTCAACGAACAACACCGATGTCCCTGCGGCGGCCCAGTCGTGCTGAACGAGCAATGAATCAAGGCCTGTCCCGAGGCCAGCTGTGGCGAAGAAGGTCGCTTTCAGGGCAGCGGCCGCACCGAAGACGACGATCACGGACCAGGTCACGGGAAGCTTCCGCGCCCCCCTCGACACCATCACAGCCAAGGCGCGGATCCTCGCCCCAACAGTGGTGGTTCGGTGTGCGAGAGGGGTGGTGGATGCCATTGCTCGTTCTCAGTGTAGGTAGGTGCCAGGAACCGGCCAGCAGGCCGTCCTGATCCTTCCCGCCAACGCTAGATGTGTGTTCATGAGACCACGATGAGACGACCTTTATAGCCTTCATCACCTCGGTGATGGGCGACAGGGTGGGCGCTGCTGTTCGACGACCAGCTGTGGTGATGACGCGTCGTCCTCGACGCTTCTCGTGGGCGGCAATAGGCCACTACGTGCCGTCCCCATCGCTCGGCTTTCGGATGGCGGGCAACACGACGGAGACTGTTGTGCCGTGTCCGGGGACCGATTCGATGCTGATCGAACCGTGATGGGCGACGCAGATTTGCCGGACGAGCGCCAGGCCGAGTCCGTGACCGGGCAGCGAACGGGATTCTTCTGCCCGCCAGAAGCGGTCGAAGACATGATTGAGGGTCTCAGGGGTCATCCCCGGCCCATGATCGCGGATGGTGATCTGTATTTTGTCCCCACGAGCACCGACCTTGACCTCGATGGGTGTTCCGGTGTCGGCGAATTTGGTGGCGTTGTCGAGTACATTTCCGAGAGCCCGAATCAGGAGATGCTCCGAGCCGAGCACCGAATGTTGCACACCGCCCTCGATGCTGATCTGCGCGGCTGCAGCTGAGCTTCGGACGGCCTTCCGCGTGACTTCGCTGATGTCGACCGGGGTAAAAGCTGACTGCAGTTCGGCTTCGCTCCCGCGGGTCAGCAGGAGAAGGTCTCCGGTGAGCGTGGTGAGATGTTCAACCTCCTCCAAAGTTGTGACGATCGCTCTTTCGTACTCAAGGGGTGTGCGGGGCCGGCTGATCGCGAGTTCCAGCTCGCCCTGGATGATCGCAAGCGGGGTGCGGAACTCGTGAGAGGCGTCGTCGACGAATGCCTGCTGCTTCTCATAACTTCGGCGAACGGGAGCCAGCACCAGCCTGGCCATGATGTAGCTCATGACAGGAACGATGACCAGCAGTACGAGGTAGCAGACAACGATCGCCGTCCGGAGGGTGACGAAGCCCTGTTCGGCGGCGTCCACGGCTTCCGCCCCGTTGCCGGCAACAGTGTCGTAATCGAATGTCCCGGTGACGAAGAAATAGATTCCGAGCGCGAACGCACCGAACAGGAGCAACAGGATTGCGGTGAAGGCTGCGGTGAGTCGTCTGGTTGCCTGGCGGAAGATCATGCGCCCGGTTCGATCAGGTAGCCCATCCCGCGATGCGTGGTGATGAAGTCGGGTTCACCGTCGGCGTTCAGTTTTTGTCGAAGGTATCGGATGTAGGTCTGCACAACGTTGCTGTACCCCTCGTAGTTCTCGTCCCAGGCGTGATCGATCAGCTGGGTTGTGCTGACGATGCTGCCGGCGTTCCTCATCAAATATTCGAGGACGGCAAATTCCTTGCTGGTCAGGATGATGTCCCGGCCTGCTCTCGTCGCCGTCCGTGTAGCGGGGTCCAAGCTGACGTCTCGGACCGTGATGATGGGGTGATCTGCCTTCGGCGATCGCCGCAGCAGCGCACGTACTCTTGCGAGGAGTTCTTGGAGGTGGAACGGTTTGCTGAGGTAGTCGTCCGCGCCGGCATCCAGGCCTTGGACCCGGTTCTGCGGTGAGTCAAGCGCCGTCAGCATCAGGATCGGTACGTCGCTGTTGAAGGCGCGGAATCGGTGGCACAACGCCATTCCGCCGCCTGGAATTCCCGGAAGGAGAAGGTCGAGTACGACAAGGTCATACGAGCCCACCTCGAACGCCTGTTGCGCTGGACCGGTCGCGTGCGCCAGGTCGACGGCGTACCCGGCTTCAACGAACGCCCGTCGGATGAGGTCAGCGATCCGCAATTCGTCCTCTACTACCAGGATTCTCATATCGCACCGTACCAGCAGCACGGAAACCCTGCGGTGGGAGCGTCAGTCACTTTTTTCGCCGTTGCCTGCGTCTTTCACGGCGGTGGCGTGCGCGGTGGCCGCGCCAGATGCGCTTACTTCGATCGAGAATTCCACTTTATTCTTTGAGCTCCGGTACAAGCTGAACATGTTTTCCGGATAGTGCCCGGGTCCGCTTTGGTTGTCGAAATTGATTGTCGTCGAGGCGCCAGGCATGAGCGGTGCTTCGTCGAGTTTCTGGTAGTACGACTCGGCGGCATTCGTGACAGTGTCCTTCATCGTGTAGAACACCTCAAACCCTGTCAGAGCGGCAGTTCCAGTATTTTTGACCGTGATTTGAAGTCGATCGCTGATGGCCGCCTGCGTTTGTGGGTCGGTGTTGTCCTGGACTGCTGCAGTGACAATGGTGAGGCCGGGCGCGGTGCTGGTGTTCTGTATCGGGTTAGTGGTCACAGGTAGGACTGCGGCTGCGCCGGTCGGCTGGGATTGCGACGACGGAGCCGATGTGCCGGCAGTGGATACCTGCCAGAAAACGAGGCCGGCGATCACAGCTGCGGCAATGACGATGACAGGGATCAGTTTTTTGGGGTTCATGATTCTTTCCGAAGGAGGGTTTTCTTTACGGTCGCTAATAGTGCGAAAGCAGTAGCACCGAGGAAGCCAAGGGTGAGGGTGATGGTGTTGGGCAGGAGCGCTAGCCAGACGTCGTTGAGTGGCTGTTGGTTGTATTGATCTTTGATTCCGAGGAACGCGAACGTGGTGCGTTCGTAGTGTTTAGTGATCGAGGAGATTTCGATTTGGTCCCGTACGGTTTCGAAGCCGGAGAAGTGTGCGGTGACCGCGATTTCGTCGGCCTTTCCGACTTGGAGGCTTTTGAACAGGCCGCCGGGTACCTGATTGTCGGGATCCATGGTGTCGCCGATCTGGGGGATGACAAGAACGATGACCAGCCAGATGACGAGTGCTGCGATGAGTCCGGCGCTGAGTCTTCGGAGGATCGCGACAAGCCCCATGCTGAGGGCGCTCCAGAACATCAGGTACATCCAGGCATACAGGGCCGACAGTGCGAGCCGGCTGTAGTCCTCCGCGGTGAGAGAGGCGTTTCCGACGAGCAGAAGAGAGGCGACCATCACGGCGAAGACTGCCGCGGTGAGTGCACCCCAGATCGCGGCGAGTGCGACGAGTTTGGCGCCGCTTATGGAGTATCGGGAGTGCGGGCGAGTGAAGACCAGCGGGATGGTTCCGCTGCCCTTGTCTTTGGCGATCATCTGGTAGCCGAGGATGATCGCGAAGAGGGCGCCGAGTAGCTCGAGGTACTCGATACTTCCGCGCAGCAGCTGCAGCGGGTAGAGCTGCGGTGCGGGCGGTATGGTCGTGCTGCCGGTCTTCGTCAGAGTGTCGAGGTAGAGCGTGTACTCACCCATCTTTGTGCGGAAGTCCAATGCAGCGATGACCACGGAGAGGAGCATGATTGCTGTAAGGAACCCGAGCAGCAGCATGAAGAAACGGTCCCGACGAATGTCGGTGAGCTCTTTGCCGAGAATATGCCGGAGGCTGTTCATGTCAGGGTGCTCCTCAGAACAGTTCTCGGGGTCGCCAGCAGGGCTGCGATAGTCGTTACTGCGAAGAGGACGATCACGGCGAAACTCAATCCCGGTGATGCGTCCGATGAGTTCATGCCGAGAACGAACGAGCTTGCTGTTTTGAAGTGTTCCCCGATAGCCAACGGTCCGAGCGCAGCGTTCATGAGTTGAAAGAACCCGCCTTGGGAAGGTGGTGATGCGACCGGGTTCAGCAGTGAAACGGGATGGGCTGCTGTTCCGAGTTGGGGGACGACGAAAACGAGTACCGCCCAGAACAAGATCGGGCCCAGTAACGCTGTTGCTTCAGTTCTGCTGCGCAGACCACTGATCATCCCAATGCTCAAAAAACCCATCAGGAATACCCACCCAGTGCTGTAAAACAGTGCGATCTGTGCAGCTTGTGTGGCGCTGAGAACGGTTCCAGTGATGGCGCTGATCGAGATCCAATTCGTGACGGCTGAGATGCTTAGGATCATCGCCAACCACACCCCCTGGCCGAGGAGTTTGCCCGTCAGGTATCCGATTGTCGAAACGGGTCGGCTGAGGACAAGATCGGCGGTGTTCGTTTTCCGATCGCGAAGCGATGCTTGAACACCAGCGACGGTCGCGAGAAGCGCGCCGATCAGGATGATGTAGATGACCGTATTGCTCATGTATCGGAGAGGTGACACACCCGTGAATGGGTTCGGGGCTTTGGTCAGCCCGTCGGTGAGGAGCTGGTTGTACACCGCGGTGACCGTTTGGTTCGTCAACCATCCGATCAGGCTTGACGCCGCGATCATTCCTAGGAAAACAATCAGTAACGTGCGGGGGAGCCGGTCCCGCAGGGCGCTGAGCATCTCGTGCCGTCCGACGGCGAACATGCCGCTCATTCGTCGCCCTGTGATCCGAGCGTGAGGTAGACCTGCTCGAGGGAGTCTTCACCAGGGAACGCTGTGACGGCATCGGCGAGGGACGCCTGGTAGACGAGGTGACCATTCCGGAGCACACCGATAGAGGTGCAGGTCTTTGTGACCTCAGACAGCAGGTGCGTGTTCATGAAGATCGTCATGCCGAGCTCGCGATTCATTCGCACGATCGTTTCGCGGAGAATCTTGACGCCTTGCGGGTCAAGACCGGATGTTGGTTCGTCGAGGAATAGCACCGACGGCTGGTGCAAGATCGCCTGCGCAATGCCAACGCGCTGCCGCATCCCTTTGCTGAAGGTGGAAAGCCGCTCGTCCTCGTGCCCAGTGAACTCCAGAAAATCGAGAGTGTCACTAATCCTCCGGTCCACGTTCATGACCCCAGAGAGACGTCCGAAGAATCGAAGGTTCTCTCGCATCGTCAAGTTGTCGTACAGCCGCACATTCTCAGGGAGGTACCCGATCTTCGTCCGTACCGTGTGCGGTGCCGACCTCACATCGATTCCCGCTACCGTGGCACTTCCCGACGTTGGTTCCAGAAGGGTGGTCAACAAGGTGACGGTGGTGGTTTTGCCGGCACCGTTGTGGCCGAGCAGTCCGAAGATCTCGCCCTGCTCCACCGAGAGGTCGAGACTGTTGACAGCAGTTTTCGGACCGTACTTCCGGGTGAGGGCCTGGGTGACAATAGCTGGGTTCGACATGCCTGCAAGGTATTCAGCGGCAAGTGAGATGACGGTGAGAGAGCCCCCACCGTTCTCACTTTCTTCTCATAGTCCGCGGCCTACTCTCGTCCACGCCCAACAACGCACCCGGAACGCCCCCGGGAGGCGGCAGGTGGCAGGAAGTCTTTAGGCCCATGAATACTCCAACTGCGATGTTGAACCTCAACATCCTCGATGGCCCTGTGGTGCTGGGGCTGTACATCCTCTCCGCGCTGAGCCTCTTTTTCGTCCTCAGCCGGCGTCCCCTGCGCGGATATCTGCGCCCAGCCGTCACCGGATTGCTCGGCGGTGTTCTCCTGGGGACCGCAATGAAATTGCTGCTCGTCGACGGCCTTAATCTCTTCGGAGGCCCCGTCTCTGAAACCGTCACCGCGCTGTTCATTATCGGGTGCGGTGCGCTCGGGATGACCCTGAGCGGCCTGTACAAATCCCGGTGGCCGAGAAAGGCCGGAAGCCTCGGCGGGGCGCTAATCATCGCCCTCACCCTCACGCTCGCCATCAACGCGACGTATGGCCTGAACCCGACGGTCGCGGCGTTCTTGCACATCAACACAGACCCCGCAGCAGCTCTCGTCGCTGCAAACCCACCGGCTACTTCAGCGCAAACGCAGCCTCCTCTTTCTAGCTGGAGCCCACCGCCGGACATGCCAGCCCACGGCACAACCGGGCAGCTCGCCGACGCGAATGCAATCCCGAATCCGGCATCCGGGTTCCCCGCCCGAAACGCTGAAATCTACTATCCGCCAGCTGCGCTAGTGAAAAACCCGCCCGCTCTTCCTTTCCTGCTCATGATGATGGGGCAACCCGGCGACCCGACCGCAAAGAACATCGCAGCCGTCCTGGATCAAATAGCGGCCAACCATCACGGCCTCGCCCCCATCGTCATCGTCGCCGACCAGCTCAGCGACCCAACAAAAGACCCACTATGTCTTGACACCGCGCTCGGGAAAGCCGAAACCTACCTAATGAAAGACGTCACCAGCTGGGCGCGCAGCCACCTCAACATCTTGCCAAACCCGGCCGCCTGGACAATCGCCGGGTATTCAAACGGCGGCCAGTGCGCCAACTACTTCGGCGCCAAATACCCCGCACTATGGGGCAACATCCTCGACGTGTCGGGCATTGAATACGCCGGCGCCGAACAAAGCACCACCGTCCTCAAACAGATTTTCGCCGGCAACCAGCAAGCCTATGACGCCGTGAAACCGGCACACATCATGGCAGCGACCCGTTACGCCGACAGCACTGCCATCTACACCGCTGGCGAGAAAGATGCTGCACTCGTTGACGTGCAGCAAAGAATGGCCCACGCTGCGAGCTCCGCCGGAATCACCACGCACTACGTCACCATCCCCGGCGCAGACCACGGCGTCACAGCCTTAGACGGGGGACTGACGGCCGGCTTCAAACTCCTCTACCCACGCCTAGGTCTCAGCACCTCCACGCCTTAAAGGAAAAAGGTCCAAGGCCAACCCGGAACCCGCAGGCCGGTCGACGAACTGTTGCCGCCCCGCCGAGCCGAGTGAGCGCGCAGCGCTCGTTGTGCTCAACACCCCCACACTGCTCGCCGGGTTCCTGCACGAGCTACCCGGTGGACAACGGCAAAGAGTCGTCCGCACCCACGGTCACGCAGCGCAGGCACTGTGCCCGACGAACCTTTCAGCGCGCTCGGCACGGGGGCTACGGTCATCTCGACTCGACAGTCCGTCATTGACGCGCTCGAGCGCAGTGCGCTCACCCTGAACGTTTTCATACACGACCAAGAGGAGGCATTGCCGTTCGGTGACCAGATGGCCGTCATTGGTGGCGAAACGATCAGTGTCGGCGGGTCTATCCTCGGCCGTACTCAGGATCCGCCTGCCGGTATGGCTCAAATTCTTGGCGAGGCCGTTGTGTTCACCTGCCCAATTGAGGGGCGCCCGCTCGGCACTTGGACCCTGCTCCGCGACACAACCGCAGCGGCAAGGCCCCGTGGTAGGTGCCGTCACTCGCCGAACACGCTGTCAAGCGCGACAGCTCGGTTCGCGAGGTGATCTCGTTCTGCAGGCCACCTGCCGAACCTCCCGGACAGGCACGCCGCATTCGACAAGCAAGCCGGTCAGTTTTAATCGGATGCGACGTCCAAGGCGAGCCGGCCGAGGTGTGTCATGGTCTACCCGGCCTGATTCACTAGCCGGCGGTCTCGCGGCGTCTGATGATCCTGCCCAGTCCGATCGCGACCGGCAACGAGATCGCCGACCAGAGCGCGATGGCGGCAGCGCCCCCTTGAATGATGTCCAGTAGCCGGTCGGTCATGGTGTGCCCTCTTCCTATCCACCCGTAACGCTATGTAATGCGAACGTCAGGCGCGTCGGCCAAAGGGACGACGTTCGCTGTACACCTTTGTGGGGATGCGCCGCAGTTCGATGAGTCTGCTGAGAACTCGCTGCCGCTCTCACGGTGGCCTCAGTGAGGAGTTCATACCCTGTACCACGCTCTCCACACTCGACGAACGGAAGACCCATGGACACCCCACCCTCAGAGCAACCCGTTTTCGGACCGCAGTTGCGTCCCGAAGCGTCACCGGTTTCATCGCCGCCGCTCATGGAATCACGTGTCGCCCAGGCCAACTCGCCGCAGCGACGGCTGACCCTTCTCGGGTGTCTCGCACTCGGAGCCGTGCTGGCCGGAGGGGGAGCTGCTGGGCTGACCGTATCCGCGCTCGGACCAGCCACTGGAACGCAGACGATCGCGAACCCGCAGACGATCACCATCTCCGGGTCGGGTACGGCCAATGCAATAGCCGCGATTGCTGCGAAGGCCATGCCGAGCGTAATGACCATCTCTGTGACAGACGGGGCTGGCACGTCAGGCACCGGATCCGGGGTTGTATTGTCGCCTGCGGGCCTGGTCCTGACGAACACCCACGTGGTGACCCTCGATGGTGCGACCGGCACCCCGGTCGTCTCGGCAATAGCGGCAAATGGCAAGAAGTACTCCGCCGAAATCGTCGGCACAGATCCGGTCGCCGACTTAGCAGTAATCAGACTCGCAGGTGCCAGCGGACTGACGCCGCTAGCGTTCGGTGATTCCTCAACCCTTCAAGTCGGGGAACCAGCCACGGCGATCGGTGCACCGCTTGGCCTGTCGGGCACCGTCACCACAGGGATTGTGAGCGCACTTGACCGAAGCATCACGGTGCCCAGCTCCGCAGCACCAAAACCGGGCATTGCGGCCGCGCAAGGAATGTCCGCGACGAGCGTACTCGCAGTCATACAGACCGACGCCGCCATCAACCCCGGAAATTCTGGCGGGCCGCTCCTGAATGCTGCCGGAAAGCTGATCGGCATTAATGTCGCCATCGCGTCAGCTGGGGCAAGCTCCTCACCGACCGGATCGGCAGGCAATATCGGGGTGGGATTTTCGATCCCAGCGAACGAGGCTCGGCGAGTGGCAAATGAAATCATCGCGTCAGGTTCTGCAACGCACGGACTACTCGGCGTTTCCGTAGGCACGACACCACCAACGGCATCGTCTTCCGCCGCAGGAGCTCCTCTCGCCGCGATAGCTGCAGGAGGTCCCGCCGAAATGGCAGGTCTTGTCGTCGGCGATATCGTTACTGCAGTCGGAAGCACAAAGGTCGCTTCGGCGTCAGACCTGACGGCCGAGATCCGGGCGTTACCAGCCGGCGCCACCGTGGCTGTCACCTATGTGAGGGCTGCTGCCACCGCTCAGACAACCGTCACGTTGGCGGCATTCGCAGGGTAGCTAGGGCTGCCCCGGACATCGGGGACAAGACGGGGGCTTGATAAGGAGCGTCTCCGAAAGCCCATGAGGGACGAACCGTGATTGCCTGCTACAGAGGATGCATGCCCCGCTTCACGGCTTGTCTCGGTTCACCGAAGAATGGCGTGCCGTCCCAGTCGTCTACTTCTCGCGACTCGCAGCGCGTCGTGAACGAGCTGTCGCGGAACGGCGAATCGATTGGTCCGCCGCGGCTGTGTCATGGAGTTGGCGCGGCTGTTTGCGGCACCTTGATTGCAGACCAACAGGACGGCACGTGTCGTGCCCGACTTTCAACTCGCCGGTTGATCATGACGCCTTAATCGAGGTCAGTGATGGGGTTACGGGTAGACCTGCCACCACTCTGTCATGGCGCCACTTCGCCAGGGCGGAAAACGTGTACCGCTTCACGGATCGCGTAGTACACGATCACGTATCCAGCGATCGGGTCAGCCCACCACCAACCAAACCCCAAATCGAACACGACCCCCAGCAGTACCGTGACGGCCAGGACACCGTCGATGAATGTGACCCGGCCCTCCGTGACAAGCACCGGGTTCCCCAATGCTCGCCCGGTGCGTGCTTTACCCGCGGCGAGGATGAACATCACCAGCGCTGTCACCCCGGTCCACACGATCCCAGCCACGCTCGGCGTAGCGTGATGCCCGCTCAGTAAAGCCACCGATGACTGCACGAGCAGATACGCGGCAAGAAGAAGGAACGCGACACCGATGAGCCGCAACGCCACACGTTGCCGTGCCTCACCAGTGCCCGCTAACTCCCACAACACCACGGTGCTCGCAACGATCTCTATAAGGCTGTCCAGACCGAATCCCAGCAAGGCGACCGACGACGAGGTAGAAGCGAGGATCGCGAGGACTACGACCCCGACCACATTCCACCCCAGCGTGAAGATCTCGAAAGCACGGCCACGACGCATCAAGACATCAGCCGAAGCCACAGAACGAGAAGTCACCCCCGATTCTCTCAGCCCGCCGCACCCAACAGGTGGGCACCGATCAAGCCGTCACCCCGGTCCTGATTCGAGTTGGCATCGCCACGCGGCCGTCTGCGCAATTGGGGCGGCTACGCCGCACCCCCGGCCAGCTGGCACCCAGGGTGAGCTAGCACGATTCGTTCGCATACACGTGTCATACGGACCACACCGGTCCAAAGCTTGCGACAAACATTGCGGCCAACACAGTTAGTCGGAGGGAGCGATTCGCCCAAGCACGGGCCACCGCGGCGTCACTATGCCGCAGTAGTGGCGGCGGTCTCTGCTCTAGTTGTTGCCCTTGGTGCAGGTCGCGTCGGCTGCGGTCTGCCCCGTCACCGACGGTGGCAGCGACACACCGGACGAAGCTGTTGGTGGTGCGCTGGCCTGTGGCAGGTTTGGTGTCGCGGTATCCGGGGACGCCGCCGGGGTGGTAGTTCCTGCCGGTTGGCCGGCTGGAGCGGCGACCGCTGCGCGGCCTACCCCTCCGGTGAGTTGCACGGGCTCATCAGCCTGCAGAGCCGACGCGATTTGTTGCGCCGGGCCGGTATCTGCCACCACCCGGTTCGGATCCTTGGGATCGGGGGTTGTCGGGTACTGCAGGAAGACCATGCGGGGTAGAGAGACAGCTTTGAGGGCAAGGGCGATCGAAACGGGTGCCGACACGTTGGAGAGAGTGTCGGAGAGTTGCATGTTCGCCAGAGCTGCGTTCGCGAGCGAATATAGGGCCACAGGATTGGCGAGAACGCCGGCCCCGGTGATGGTACGCATGAGTGCTGAGAGGAACACTTGCTGATTACTGATACGCCCCAAGTCGCTTCCGTCGCCAACACCATGGCGGCTTCGCACGAATGCCAGCGCGTCGGAGCCCAAAAGCGTCTGCTGGCCGGCAGCGAGGTGCAGCCCGGTGTAATTGTCGTCAACAGCGGTCGCGAGACAGACCGGGACCCCGCCAACGGCGTTAGACATGGCAATGACCCCGTCGAAACTGATTTCCGCAGCGTACGGGATGACGATGCCGGCCAACTGCTCAACGGTCAGGACGACGCAGGGCAGGCCACCTGTGGCGAGCGTCGTGTTGAACATAACGCTGTCGGCCGCCGCTGAGGTTGAGCCGTCCGGCTTGAGACAGCGGGGTACGGCGACCATGAGGTCGCGTGGGAAGCTCACGACGGTCGCATTCGTGTGATCTTTCGAGATGTGCAAAAGCATGGTCACGTCGTTGCTCCCGGCGCCGGAACTGGCGGCCATATTATCGGCGCTAGAAAATCCACCGCCTTGCCCGGTGCGGGTGTCGGTTCCGACCAAAAGAAGGTTCACCTCACCCTCTGTCGCCCCGAGTGCTGGGGGGAGGGCAGCGTGTCCGGGTAGCTGTGAGAGTTGAATGCCCGTTCCAATTTTCGAGGCGGTCTGCCACACGGCGATCGCGACCACGGACGTGGTGCTGACGGCAAATACGGTGACACAAACTAACAAAATGCGCAGGATCGACTTGGCTCTGCCACGCTGTCTGCGTGCATGGTGGGCACGAATGATCTCGACTGTTGGGAGCCCCTCATCGCGCCGCCTCCCGAATCATGAGAAGAAGCGAACGCTCCCGAACGCTTTTTAGCACCATTAACGGCAACAAGACGCGGTCAGCAGGCGTGAGATGTTGTAGTTCCGCGGCCGGCCGGGATGTTGTGTGGGGGAGAGATTCGCAAAGTCGATGCACGTTCCAACCGTATGAAGAGCTCTGTGAGACGAAGATGAGACGGTCAGCCGACTGTCAGGACCTCGGTGAGATTCGTGCTGCGCTTCGGTCAGGCCGGTTGGCTGCCTGAGAACGAAGCGATGTCAGAGCCGCCATCATCGCGGGAGTCAGGGGGTGACTGTTGGGGTGGGCAGCGGGACTGGCGGTGTCGGGGCCGGTGTCGGCTTTGGTGTCGATGTGCCGGAGCGGCCGGATGCGCTCCCCGCGCCGGCCGCAGCAAGGTACCGATGTTCTGGTAGGGGCACTGATGTTGCGCCGCCGAACGCGTCGGCCGTGTCTCGGTAGAAGTCCCGCCACATGTAGAGCCGGGAGAGTCCTCCGGTGACCTTCCCGCTTCCCGGCCCGATGATGGGAGTCGAGCGAATCGACACGTGCCCAGTGACGTTGCCGGTCCACGATGCTGTGACCAATTTTGTGGAGCCGCCGACAAGCCAAACACTTTCCTCGTTCTGCGATGTTCCGGTTTTGCCCACGTGGGCTGTGGCGTCGTGCGGGTTTGCAGGAATGGCTGTGCCGCTGGTGATCACGCCCTGCATGGCGTAAACGGCTGCCGCAGCGATCTTCGGGTCGATAGCCTGGCCACAGGTCGATTGCGGCACGGAGACCGGCTGACCATTCGCATCGGTGATGCTGTCGATCGCGACAGGGGTGCAGAACATGCCGTTGGCGATGACGCCAGCGTAGGCGGCCGCCATTGTGAGCGGCGCGATTGTATTGCCACCGAGGGCTGCGAAGACGTTGGTCTCGAGAGGTTGGCCATCGGCCCGGTGGACACCGAGAGAT
Source organism: Subtercola boreus (assembly GCF_006716115.1). Taxonomy (NCBI): domain Bacteria; kingdom Bacillati; phylum Actinomycetota; class Actinomycetes; order Micrococcales; family Microbacteriaceae; genus Subtercola; species Subtercola boreus. The sequence goes on from NZ_VFOO01000002.1 coordinate 38,924, forward strand.
GACGCCACGTCACGAATCGCGCACTGATCGAGTTGCTGAGCCATGCTGATGAACGCCGCGTTGACGGAGAGCTCGAACTGGTTCAGCACTGAAATTCTTGAACCGGCCTCGCCGGCGTCATTTCCCGCTTTGTATGTGCCCATCTGGCCCCCTCCGCAGGTGTTTTTAAAGGTCGAGAGATCAAACGTGAGATTATTCGCGCCGTTCACGATATCGCCCAAGGTATGACCGGCCTGCAACCAGGCGATGAGGTCGAAAAGTTTGTAGGTCGAACCGACAGAGAAGCCGGTGGACCCGCCGTAGGCTTGATCGGTCGAATAATTCACGGCCGTAGCGTCAGGGCCCGCGGCGGGGTCTTGGCTGTAGTTCTTATTCTGGGCCATGGCGACGACTCTCCCCGTTCCGGGTTCGACGGTCACGATGGAGCTGCCGAGGTCGAGGTTCGCGGTGCTGTACGGGATGTAGTTCTTCGTGACCGCATCGGCTTGTTGCTGCAATTGCATGTTGAGCGTGGTGTAGATCTTGTATCCGCCTGTGGCGAGTGCGTGGGCCCGTGACGCGGCGTCGGCGCCGAAGGTCGGATCTTGCTCGATGATCTTTGTGACGTAGTCGCAGAAGAACCCCGCCGCGTTGACGGCTGTTTGGCAGCCCGTTGAGGGTTGCGTGATGTTCGGTGTCACCGGCACCGCGATTGCCTGCTGGTACTGGGCCTGGGTGATCGTGTGGTCTTTCAGCATTGAAGCGAGCACGACGGTATTGCGCCTGTCGAGGTTCTGCGGAATGTTCGCTGCGACGTCGATCCGCAGCGCGTCTGGGGCGTTCACCATAGCCACGAGGCTCGCGGCCTGTTCGAGCGTCACGGCGTCCGCATTGACGCCGAAGTAATATTGGGCGGCCGCCTGGATGCCGTAGACGCGCCCGCCAAAAAGCGCGATGTTGAGGTAGCCGAGCAGGATGTCGTCCTTGCTGTACGACTTCTCCAAGCCAATCGCCAGTTTCATCTCCTTTAGCTTGCGGTCAAGGGTCGTCTTCGTCGCTTCGGCATACGCGGCGGCCTGACCGGCCGGGTCGGTGATCGCTTCTGCGCGTTGCACCAGGATGTTCTTCACATACTGCTGCGAGATGGTAGACGCCCCGCTTGTTACCCCGCCGGAAATGATGTTTCCGGCGGCAGCCCTGAGGCTCGATTGAATGTCGATCCCTCCATGGGTGTAGAAACGCGGATCCTCTGTCGATATGAGAGCGTCTTTGACGTATTGCGAGATCTGGTTCCACGCCACATTCTGGCGGTTCTGATCGTAGAAGGCGGCGAGAAGTACGGGTGAACCATCGGTATTTCGGCCGTACACGTACGAGGTCTGGGAGAGCTGATCTGGCTTCAGATCCGCAGGGAGTGCTTCGAAGACACCGATGCTGCTGTTCGCAGCCTGCCCGACGACGGCCAACACGGGAGTGACCATGGCCGTGACCAGCACCCCGGCGATGACACTGAGACCGATCATTCCGAGCAATCCGGCGGCCACTCCTCCGAGCGTTCGGTTTCCGTCACGTCTGCTCATCGTTCTCCTCGAATGGTTCAAATTCTTTCCTGAACCTAGGGGCGAACGAATGAGACCACGATGAGAGGCTCAGGGAGCTGACAGCCCCCTCAGGATCGCTGCAGATATTCGGTACATAGGGTCGACAGCGAGCAGGGGAGTGAGTCGCTGACCCTCAACGAGAGGAAAATTGTGTCGGGAATGAGGGCGCTCTTCGCCGTGATCGGGGCCTCGGCCGTTCTCGTTACCGGAGCAATCGCGGCTGCGCCGGTTCTGCTATCCGCGACCTCTTCGTCTTCTTCACCCGCGCCGGCCTGCCCGTCTGCCGATCCTGTCATGATCGGTGCGATTACTGTCCCTTCCGGCCCCATTGCCGGGTACTGCCAACCAGAGCTCGTCAACGCTGCGCACATCATGAACGCAGCCCTCAACCTGGGGCTAGGACCACACACACAAGCCATAGGGGTGATGACGGCTATAGGCGAATCTGGGCTCGTCAACCTCACCTACGGCGATCAAGCAGGGGTGGACAGCAGAGGTCTCTTCCAGCAACGGGACAACGGCGCCTGGGGCACCCTCAGTGATCGGATAAATCCCTTCACCGCGGCAACGAACTTCTTCGCCGCACTCACCGCCATCCCCGGCTGGGCGGACCTCGCGCCTACCGCGGCAGCCCATGCGGTGCAGGTCAACGCTGACCCAAATCACTACACAGCATTCTTTGCCGCCGCGCAGACCATAGTTACATCTCTCACCCCATAAGGAATTCCTACCGGCCGGCGTCAGCATGGGCGAACCCTGGTCGCAGCACGAACTGCCGGGTGCCATCCTGCAGACGGCCGGTCTGGCCGCGATCGGTGCCGGTGTGACCGTGCTCGTGGCCCTGTCCATCACCGGGTTGACGGTTCGCCACCCGGGGCGCTTTCCCCGATTCCTCGAACGCGCTCAGTGCCTCGTTGGTAGCCTGCCGGCCATCATCATCGCGCTGGGCCTCGTCCCCATCACCATCCGGATCGTTCCGGCGCTGTACCTGTCCGTCTTCACCGTGGTGCTCGCCTACGTCATCATTTTCCTGCCCCGTGCACTGGTGAGCCTCCGTGCCGATACGTGCAGTCGGTCGGCTCGAAACTCGACGTAACCGCCGCGATCGGTGCAGACAGGGAGCTTGTGGGTGTTCGCTCGGTGACCTTCGCACCTGAACGGTACAGGGCGGGGCAGGATGCCCGGGTGAGTTTCACCCGCGGGGTGGTTGTCTACCCGGTCTGGGGGGCTTACCGACCGATGGGCCATCCAGCTCCTCAGTCTGCGCTTGTTCTCAGACATTTCGGGGCGGGTGTAGTGACCTGTGTCGGGATAGCGAGGACGCCGCCGCCGAGGATCAAGGGGCGGCGTCAAAAGACGCAGTGGTCCCGCCTGAGGGACCCCTTCAAGGAAAACTACCTCATTCGACAATCGGTGTGAGTCCTCAGATCTGGGAAGCTACGGGTAGATCCGTAAACCACGATGAGAGCGTGAGCAGCAGTAACGGATCCATGTGGTGCTTTACATGGACCCATTGCTGCTCTCAACTCAGCCGGTTGTGGTGTCGGCGGCTTTTGTCGTTGGTGTGATCCCGAGTTGTTTGAGCGCGGCTTGGGCGTACTGCTGGGTAAAGGTCGATGCGAATGGCACTTTGCTGACGTCGGTGCCGATGGCGTTCTCCATTGAGAAGATTGTTGTTGGGCCTCCAGCAGGCATCAGACCGTCCGGGAGGAACTGCCCGTAGTCTGCTTGGAGGGCTGCAATGTACTGATCCTTTGACACGGTGCTGTTCTGGACGAAGTCCTGGGGCAGCGCGTCTGCAACATCCTTCGCGGTGTGCGTGTGCATCCAGTCCATCGTGGCCACCAGGGCGGTAACGACTTTCTGCACCGTGTCTTGGTTTTTGCTCACCCAGTCAGCATCGGCGAGCAGACCGGCTGCGGGCCATGCGCCGCCGAGGTTCTGCTGCGCTCCTTCGGTCGTGGCCAGGTCGAGTGCTGAGACGGCGATGCCTTGCGATTCGAGAGCAGCGACCGTCGGCTGCGTTGTCATGACGCAGTCCGCTTCACCGCGTTGTAGGGCAGCGATCGCGGTCGCGCCGGCGTGCACGGCGACGGTTGTGTAGTCCGACTTCGATACGCCGCCCTTGGATGCGACGAATTGGGTGAGCTGGTCGGTGCCAGACCCTAGGTCGGTCACGCCCATCTTCTTGCCGCGGATGTCGGCGGGTGTCTTCACGTTTGCTGCGGGTGTGCACATGATCCGTTCTCCGGGGGCACCCGCCAATTGCACCAGGTTGATGATGTTTTTGCCTTTGGACTGGAAGTCGGGTGCGTGAATATACCAAGCGCCAGAGAAGTTGACTTGGCCGGAGACCATGGCTTCCTCTGCCCCGACGCCACCGTTCTGCTCGGTCGACAGTTGCATGTTGACGCCGTACTTCTTGTAGTAGCCGAGGCTTTCGGCAAGTTGGTAGGGCAGGTAGATCTGCTTGTCGATGCCGCCGACCATCATGGAGACGGTGGGCAGGGCGGCTCCATCGGAGCCTGTTGCGGTAGGGGTGCCGTTGCCGCTGCAGCCTGCGAGTACCAGCGACAATGCTGCTACTGCGGATGCGACAGCGATGATGCTGCGCTTTTTCATCTTGTGTATGTTTCCTTTCGGTATCGCCGTGCACGGATGCACGCGGCGAGGTTGTGTGGGGCTGGCTGGACGGTGGGGGCTAAGCGGCCCGCGTCGCCGACCCGGTGAAGTGGGTTTCTCTGGGTCAGATCGCCTGCGTATCGGACCGCACCGGCGGGCGCCACTTCAGCACCGAACGTTCGAGAAGGGTTATGAGGTATTCCGCTCCGAGGGTGACGATGGCCATGATCACCATGCAGGCGAACACGGTGTTGGGGTCGAATCGGCCTTGGGATTGGCTGATGATGAGACCGATGCCTTTCTGCGCGCCGAGTACCTCGGCGACGAGGGCGCCGATGATGGCGAAACCGAACGCAGTGTGCAGACTGGCGATGATCCAGGTCATGGCTGAGGGGATGGTGACATGGCGGGCCACCTGCAAGGGTGACGCCCCGAGCACCCGCACGTTCGCGATCAGGTTCTGGTCTACCTCCCGCACTCCCTGGTAGGCGTTGAAGAACACTGCGAAGAACACCAGTACGGCCGCGAGCAAGATCTTCGGGAAGATCCCCAACCCGAAGGCGACGATGAAGATCGAGCCGAGCACGATGCGGGGAATCGAATTCAGCACCTTGATGTAGGGGTTGAACACGTTGGAGAGGTACCGGTTCGAGCCGAGGAGGATTCCGAAGATGACGCCTGCGACTGTTCCGAGAAGAAACCCGAAGAGAGCCTCCTGCACGGTCACCCAGAGCTGGTCCCAAATCGAACCGAACGCGGTGCCGACGGTGAAGAGGGTGACGAGCGAGTCCCAGATGAGGGTTGGTTCGCCGTAGAAAAACGGGTCGAGTACTCTGTTCTGCGCGAGGAGTTGCCATCCGCCGATGAAGATGACGGCGACAGCGATACGGCCGGTCCATACCCAGGTTTGGTTTCGGCTCCGTGCACGTCGGGCTGATGCCTGCAGCTCCGCTTCGGTCTGAGGCCTAACCGTGGCGCTGTCCACTGGTGTGGGGGCGGTCCGGCGCTGGATTGTTGCGCTCATGCTGCGACTCCTGTTGTGCGTTCGTACGCTCGTTGTACTTCGTCCCGCAGGGATTCCCAGATCTGTGTCTGCAACTCGATGAATCGTTTTTCGTGCCGGAGCGTTTGAACGTCTCCGCGCGGGCGAGGCAGATCGATGTCGAACACGTCTTTCACGGTTCCGGGGCTGGTGGTCATGATCACGACACGGTCAGACAGCGCGACGGCCTCGTCGAGATCGTGCGTGATGAAGAGGACTGACGGGCGAAGTTCCTCCCACAGCCCGAGGAGCTCGGTCTGCATGATCGCTTTGGTCTGCACATCGAGCGCGCCGAACGGCTCGTCCATCAGTAGGATGCGCGGGTTGTTGATCAGCGCCGCCGCCAACGCGACGCGTTTGCGCATACCGCCTGAGAGCTGGTGCGGGTAGCGGTCCTCGAAGCCGCTCAGGCCAACCCGCCGCAACCAGTCCAGCGCGAGGACCATCGCCTCCTTCTTCGATGTTCCCAGGAGGATGGGGCCGATCATGACGTTCTGCAGAACGGTCTTCCAGGGGAAGAGCGAGTCTGCCTGGAACATGTAGCTGACCCCGTCGGTGATGCCGTCAACGATATGGCCGCCGACCTGCACCGAACCGCCGCTTGGCCGTTCCAGCCCGGAGACTTGCGCGAGGGTTGTCGATTTACCGCATCCGGTCGGCCCGACGATTGCGCAGAACTGGCCCGGCTCCACGGACAGGGACACGTCCCGGATCGCCGTGAAGGGTTCGCCCTTCGGCGTGAGAAACCGCTTCGTCAATCCGACGATATCGATTCTTGCTCCCTCATCAGCCACGCCGGGGGCCACCGGTGTGCGCTTAGGGGTGTTGTCACCCATGTGCTTGACCTCTCTGTCAGTGCAACGCTTCAATGCCTCTGGGGCATGATGCTCGCAGCAGCATCCGGGTGCTGTCTCTCTTCTGCGCCATCCGCCCGTTGTGCGCATTAGGTGACAGTTCTGCGCATATTGCTCGTGCCATCCAGTGCAACAATCAGAGAATGATGCGAAGGCGGATCAGAAAGCTCTCAACCCAGATGTTTCTCGCACATCTGGCGATCCTCACCGCCTCCACGGCTATCGGCTTCCTTCTATTCACCGCGACGGCGCGAGGGCATCTCGACGACGAATACCAGGCCAGAGCGGCGTCCATCGCAGAGACTTTCGCGCAGGATGACTCGGTTCAGTCCTGTCTCGACTCGCGCGATCAGAAGTGCGATGCGCACGTTCAAGAACTCGCCATGGTCACCGCCGCCGAAACGGGCTCTGCGTTCGTTGTCGTCATCGACGCGAATTCGGTTCGTGTCTCTCATCCCAACCAGGCGCTCATCGGCAAGCCCGTGTCAGAACCACTTGTTGCGACCGATGGTCAGGTGCACCTCCGAGTCGACAATGGGGCGACAGGGACCACCGCCAACGCGATCGCACCTCTCTACTCCGCGGAGCGTGTGTTCATCGGAGAAGTCTCGGTGGGTATAAGGGAAGATTCGGTCTCCAGCGCCTTGCTGGCACAGCTGCCTTCGTACGGCGTCTGGTTCATCGTGATGCTGCTTCTGGGTGGGATGGCTTCCTTCGGGTTGTCGGCACTGTTGAAAAAGCGGACCTTTGGACTGGAGCTCGATGAGATCGCCCGGCTCTTGCAGGAGAGAGAGGCGACGCTGCACGGAATACGTGAGGGCGTCATTGCGATCGATCCGAACGGCCGGATCAGTGTCAACAACGACGAGGCCCAGCGGCTGCTGCATCTCGCCGACAACGTCGTCGGTCATCGGGTCGAAGACGTGCTACCGCCAGGCCCGGTGCGCGACGCGCTAACTGGGACAAGCGTCGTTACCGATCAGATCGTGCTCACCGATGACTATTGGCTCGTCGTGAACAGGATGCCGGTGACCATCTCGGGTCACCCACACGGTGTGGTCGTGACCCTCCAGGATCGGACAATCGTGGAGGCCCTGACGGTGGAACTCGACGGCGAACGCAGCCTGACGGAATCGATGCGCGCCCAGCAGCACGAGTTCAGCAACCGGATCCACGGCATTGCCGGCCTCCTGGAACTCGGGAGGGCCGAAGAAGCGCTCGAGTATGTCCATGAGATTCAGGGCACAGCGGCGGATCTCGACCAGACCCTCCGCACCCGCATCGCTGCGCCGCAACTGATCGGCCTGATGCTCGGGAAAGCGGCAGAGGCCAACGAGCGCGGAATCCAACTGACAATCGATCCGGCTACGTCTGTCGGGGCGGTACCAGACCGCGTGCAGGCTCTGACGACGATCCTCGGGAATCTGATCGACAACGCGTTCGATGCGGTAGCCGCACATCCAGCACCACGACGCGTGCTGATCAGCATCGTGGAAACGGCTGACGAACTGCGGATCCTCGTGAATGACAACGGCCCGGGCATTGCCGAGACAGATGTGTCTCAGCTGTTCCGCAACGGATTCACCACCAAGCGCGGCTCACTCGTGCGTCACAGTGGGCTGGGTCTCTCACTCGTCGAGCGCACCGTGCTCAATCTCGGCGGGACGATCTCCGTGAACGTGGCGCCTGGCGCCACGTTCCTGATCGTGCTTCCGCGATCAGCGGTACCCAGCCCGGCAGCTGAGGTGAGATCGTGATCGACGACGTGCTGACGGTCCTCGTCGTCGATGACGACTTTCGCGTCGCTTCCGTTCACCAGGGCTTTGTCGAGAAGGTGCCGGGGTTCCGCGTGGTCGGCCAAGCGCACACGGCGACCGAGGCTTTGGAAATGGCTGACCGGTTGCAGCCAGATCTGGTACTCATGGACGTCTATCTCCCCGACGGAGATGGACTCGACGTGACACGCACTCTTCTCGGCGGAACCGACGTGCCCGTCGTGATCGTTATCTCTGCCGCAACAGACGTCGAGGCCGTGCGCACCGCAATCCAGCTTGGCGTGGTTCACTACCTCATCAAACCCTTCGGCCTCACTGCACTGGCCGAGCGCCTGGGCGCGGTGCGTGCTGCGCGCGCCCAGATCGCAGAGTGGCCACCCGATGCCAGTCAGGAAAACATCGATCACCTCTTCGACTTGCTCCGCCCAACACGGTCTGATGGGGACACTCCGGAACTTGAGCACCTCTCGCCCACCCTGCAGCTTGTCTACAAGTCGATCGGTAACACCAGACCGGGCCTCTCGGCGTCCGAGGTCGCAGCGCAGGTCGGTATCAGCCGTGCCACGGCGCAACGCTACCTCTCTCAGCTCGAGGACATGGGAGCTGTCTCCCTCGAGCTCCGGTACGGACAGACCGGCCGACCGGAGCACCGGTACTCAGTCCGCCGGCGCTGAACCCCAGAAGTTTGTTCAGGGCGCTGACGGCCAGGGCCGGGAGGGAGTCATCTATTCGCAACCAGTGCGAATACCCGATCTTTTACTTGACATAAGGTTCATTATCAGCGTTATTGGGTGACAGATTGAGTGTCATCTCAGATGCGTTAGCCACGTCAAAACGTCATACTTGTGGCATGACAGATTCTGTTGTTCGCTCGGTGGACCGCGTCGCACATGCGCGGTCAGTGCGATCGTCGGCCGCCGTTGTCGTTGCGCGACTTCAGGAGGTATTAGGGCGCGACGTCGTGTCGGTTATCACTGACAAGCAGCCGCGTACCGTGACTCGGTGGATCTCTGGGGACGCGAGTCCGGCCGCACACGATCAGCAACTGCTCCGTAACACTCTTCAAGTCGTTGAGATCCTGACTGAGGTCGAGGGTCCTGAGGTCACCCGGGCGTGGTTCATCGGGATGAACCCGCAGCTGGATGACGAGTCGCCGGCGGAAGAGATCGCCGCCGGCCACGTCCGCGACGTCCTGGCGGCCGCACGCGCCTTCGTCAATGCTGGCTCAAGCGTTGACCATAGAGGCGCCTCACTCGCTCTGCAGGGTGGAGCGCACTGGACCGCATAGGCATTGGCAGTCGGCAGGGACTACGACAGCAGACTGATCAAAGCGATTCCACTCATCCCCGTCGTGTCACCGCGCTCTGGCCGAACGGTACTTGACGAAATATTCGTTATCGATAAATTCGCGGATGCGCTGGAGAGCGGTCGTTCGGCGTGAAAACAGGCGGAGTTACTTCCCGCCCGCGCGGGCCACCCAGCCTTCGTAGATCAGCGAACTCGTCCGAGCGCATCGTCAAATCTCGTCTGTGTAGGCGAGTAGCGACTCGTAGGGAGTGCGCTTTTCAGACCACCTCGAGTTCGCACCCGGGGGCTTTGTTCGTGTGGCTGCGCAGGTGACAACGAGGTCGTCTTTTGCTCGAGATATTGCAACGAAGTACTCCGACATGGCGTCGGCGGGCTTACCGAAAAACAGATCAGCCTCAACTCCGAGCACGACGACCTTCTCGAACTCCATTCCCTTGCACTTGTGAATAGTGATGAGTCGAACCGCGTCCTCTTCGGAAAGTCGGTTCAGTGCGGCGACCGGGTTGCCGTCGAGCGCGAGTTCTTTGTTGAACGAGTTCAGAACTGCCTTGAGCACGTCATCCAGCCGAGATCCTTGCTGGTATGACGGCGAGAGGGCGTTGAGCACAGGCCTGGAGATGAACTTCAGGAAAGTGCGGATCAGAGGCATCCAAGACGCAAATGATGTTCGGTCAAAGCTCTCGGCGCGAGCGGCGCTCCGCGCTTGGGACAACACCCTCCGCAACCTGCTGTCGAGCACTTCACCTTGCGAGTCCACATCACTCGTTCGGCTGGCCATTCGCATGAGCTCTGCGTACGCGTCGGGTCGTCGCTCATCGGCCACGACCCGGAGGTAGTTGAGGACGAGGGCTGCGGCAGGCTCAGCGGTGAGATCTTGCGAGTCATGTTCGTTGCGGTAGGCAATACCTCGGGCTGCGAGCTCCGCACCGAGGGAGGCGCCCACCAGACTTACCTGGTTTCGAATGAGAACGGCAATTTCGCTTGGAGGCGTTGCAGCCGCTAGCCATTCGGTTATCTGCTCTGCCACCCCAATTGCTTCATCCTCTGCCGACGAAAAACGCAACACCGTAATCGTCCCTGCATCTCCCATCAGATCGCTGTCCGGACTGGCTGCGGACGGGTCCATGTCCAGAATCATGCGGTTCTGCATCCGGCGCAGGCGCGGATTTGACCGAAAGTTTTGGTACAGCGGGAGCGGCTTGGCCGTGAAGTCAGCCATGAATGTGTCCATGACGCCCTCGAGAGCGCCGGCCCACGTCATGATGCGCTGCTTCACGTCACCTACTGCGGTCAACTGCGCATCGCCTCCCATAAATGCGGCCTTTAGGAACGCGTACTGCTCCTTTGTCGCATCCTGGAATTCATCGAGGAAGACATGGCTATAGGTTTGCCGGAGCGCTCCACGTGCGTAGACGTTGTTCTGGAGAATCTCCAAGGCGAACGGCACGAACTCATTGAAGGTGATTTGCTCACCCTGGATTCGAGTATCAGCGTCTACGCGGTAGTCCGGCTCGAGCGTATTCTGTCCAGTCAACGCGGGACGATAGTTGTCGATGAGTCGTTTCGCGAACGCGTGGAAGGTGAAGCTGTCGAAACGTTCGGCGTATTGCGATCCAGACCGAAGCCGGACCCGGGACTGAAGGTTGCGCGCGGCGTCGACTTTAAATGAGATCGCCAAGATTCGACGTGGGTAACGCGTGGATCCAGTCCGGAACAGGAAATCAGCGCGCTGTGCAAGGAGCTCGGTCTTTCCCGCGCCCGGTCCGGCGGCGACCACGACATTCTCTGAGGTCTCAGTCACCGCTGCCAGCGCGTTTGGTTCCAAGCTCAACCCGCCGACAGGCACCCAATCTTCAGCACGGATCACTCGGGGAGCGCCTCAATGCGCGATCGGACGTTTTCGACCAGCCGCTTCAGGACAGCTGGAAGTCCGGCGACGAGGTCCTCGTCAGTGAGTGAAGCCAGTGCCTTGAGGTGGGTGGACGGCTTGCTACTCAAATTGAACTTGTGATGGTAATCGTCGAGCAGCGCGAGCGTGGAGGTGCCGAGCTTGTCCTGGTGGACATGCTTCTTTCCAAGTACGGCGATGACTGTCTTGTCGTCGGACGGGCCAGATGGAGTGGTTTCATACGCCACGGGATACGCCTCCATCATCATGAGATCGAGGTCCACGAGATGCGAGAAGAAGACGTTCACCTTCTCGAGGCTTTCGCTTGGGCCATTGCCGCTATCCCATTTGGGGTGGTCCAGGCGTGGGAATTCAATATCGTCGTTCCACTTCGGAATGCCGTCGAGCTGCACTTTCGTGAAAGTGCCCGGGACATATTTGTTGTATTGCTCCAGGGCGTTGGAAATGCGTCCCCAACCGCCGCCGAACCGAGCCGAATCAAGGTCGAGCAGAGTGACGTGCGGGATATCGAGTTCGTTTAGAAGCCTCCAGAAATGATTGACGTGACGTCCCCCGAGCGGCACCACCGACACCGAGGCATCATCCTCGGCGACACCAAAGGCCGAAAGAACCCGCGGCAAGACGACTTGCTCGCTGTCACCTTCGCCGAGCACGACGAGCCGTGAGAAGTAGAGTTCCGGGTACGCCAGGACCGCCTCGCGGACATATTTACCCGCCTCAGTTCCATCTGCAGGCAGGACGATGCGCCGAACTTGGGACTGCCGATCAGCGTCGAGACGCAAAAAACAGATGGACTCGGGTTCCACCCGCCGTAGGAGGGCAGGGGAATGCGTGGCAATGACGGACTGGACGTCGCCAGCACCGGCCGCCGTCCGAAGCTGGCGGACGATGCGACCGAGGTACTGCGGCGCGAGGCTGTTCTCTGGTTCTTCGAGAGCAATCACGGTGTGAACTGGTGGACGTAGCCGATGCTCGTCGAGTGACGTCTCCTCGCCACTCAACACTCGTCGCGAGAGCGCCTGCCAGGCCAGTACCAGTGAGATGTACAGGAGCGACTTCTGTCCGTCTGAAAGACGTTCGAATGGAAGCGGTGACCCTTCATGGGACGGGGAGAAGGAGACTGTGAGTTGACGCAGAACACCGTCGAGATCCCCGCGACCAAAAGCAATCGTTGGGTTCTTGAAGAACTCACCAGTGTGAAGCGCGCTCCACTCTGCGGAGAGCCGGACGCCGATACTCTTGACGGCTGCGTTTGCGGTCAGCGCCTCCGTAACCTGCGTCGAGAGATCAATGAGCGTTTCTTTTTCGGCGGCCCAATCAGCTGCACGTAAGGTTCGACCGATCAAGGACGCGGTCGTGTAGGAGATATGGTCCGCCGGATCACGGCGAGCGGGAAGATAATGGACTTCGATGCTGCCTCGGTCAAAGCGAGACATATCGACCGTCGATGTGGGTTCGTTTTTGGCATCAACCGACAGAACGTACTGAATTTTTTCCTCAACTACGCCGTCCGGAGCAAGCACCGCTGTAAGTCGTACCCGGATGCGCGGGACACCGTCTTCGGTCTCGATGCGCATATGAGCAAAGTTGGCGGGCACCGAGGCGTGCTGACCGTCTTCTCCCGCCTCCGGTATCTCGATCTCAGCTTCGATCCACAGCGCTGGGCCGGCAAGGTGCACGCTCGCAGCGGTCGACGACATCGGGATATGAAAATCCGCCAGCCGAATCTTGCGCTGGCCCGGAAGCGGGCTGAAGAGTCGAGAGAGCGCTTCGAGTACCGCCGTCTTTCCCGCGCCGTTGGGGCCAAGAACATAGGTTAGGCTCGCGAGGTTGATCGTCGTCGGGGTCGAGCCGAAAGACTGGAAGCCAGACAGGCGGAGCTTGGTAATGCGCATGTCTACCGTCGCCCACCACGCGGCCCGGAGTCACTACTAGGAAAAAAACCTAGAGACTCTCGGCCCACAGGGAGAACGCGCGGACAAGCCGTGACGGGTAGCGATAGTGAATTCATTGAGTCATTTCTCATTGATGAGCGGGACCTGCTTTGCCCCATTGTGCCGCGTGCCTATATTTGTGGGGCACTCGCCTCGCCAACGTAGGAGCAACCCTGTCCTGCATTCGGCGACGGGCTCGAACTAGCAGTTGCGAAAAAGCCGGGCACGCCTAAGTGGTGCGCGTCTCGAAAACAACGGCTTGGTGAGACGTGACCACTGCGCCCGCCTGCTTACCAAGGCAGGCCTGGACTTCGCAGGAAGCGTGCGTCTCAAAAGTCATCTGACCGATCAGCGTGTCTCGCCGACAATCTGATGGGTTTATGGGACGTGTTGACCGCTTGAGGCTTTTGGGTAAACGCGGATCCGTACGGGTGGCCAGGATCTACAGCTGCAGTGTCCAACTTCATCTGCGCGAGCGCAAACATCTCAGTGAAGACCATCGCCCCGTCGGACGGCCGTGATGATAGACAGCAGGGTCCGTGCTTGTGCAGGTTTAATGTCCGTCACGTGCGCAAAGGACACCCCTTTGTGGAGTTCCGGAAGTGCGTCAGTCGTCCGACTCGACGTCGGCGTAGTTCTCCGCGAAAAGCGTTCGGATCATCAGGGAGGTCAACTCGAACGGCATCGCCTCGGCGAGCTTCGCCATTTGATCGGGTCGGATAAGAAGAGCTTGGCCTTGGACGCGGGGGTAGGTGAGTTCGTAGTCGCTGGCCTCGTATTCGGCACGCCACACGACCAGCCGAGCGACCACATCACCGGACTCATCTGTCATTGAGAACTTGCGGTCGGTCGGTCGGAGGCCGAGGGCGCTGCGCAGGGACGGGGTCGGGGCGAGTATGAAGCGAGGTGCGCCGAGTCCGTTCGGACCTGGACCGTCTTCAGTCATCGCGACCAGGGGGAATGGTTGGGGAGAGAGCGGGCCGTCTGCCCCTGACTCATCCCACCATCGAACGCTTCCGCCGGCTAGAGGAATATTGCCCAAGCTGGGCTCCCCAGCGTGTACACCGGCGATCGTCAAACTCGTTCGGCTGTTCTTGTCAGAGCGCGAGCCTTCGTACTCTCGTCGCTCAATCAATGCAACACAGATCCATCCGTCGATTTCGAGATTGTGAAGATCACCGTTCGAACGGATCGTGCTCCGTTCGCCGACAACGTCGCCAACCCAGCCGGACTCCAAGGGATGGGGAGCGGCGTCGATGTCAGGTCGAGGGATCCGAGCGGCCTCTATGGCTAAGGCGGTTCGAACGTTGGGTTCCAAGCGTGTCCCAACAGCCTGCTCCCAAGCGGCGGGCTCAGGGATGGGGTCGCCTATGACGATGCGGGCCAGGCGCGCAGATCCCGCGAGAGATTGAAATTGGCGTTCTGCCTCCTCCTCATGAAAAAGAATGGCGTCCGGCCATCGCAAGCGAGAACGACTCGCCAAGGCATCAAGTTGAGACTGGACCTGCTTCATCAAGGCTGCGGAGATGTCCTTGTCCGACAGCCGACCCAAGATGGCGTCCCCCAACTCAGGCATAAGCCATTCGGTTTGCGCGATGCGGCGAGCGAGGAACTCTTCCACGAGATGCTGTGCCTCCCGGCTCGGTGTCGCATTGAAGCCCGTGTCCCGTAACGCTGCCAACAATTCGTCCGGAGGACGGCTTGCCGGGAGCTCGGGCAGAACTTCGATGTACTCGCGAGCGACGCTCCGGATGGCCAGGAGTTCGGACCCTGCAATCTCTGTCAGAGCACGTTGCAGCTTGTCGGGAACCCCGACTATCCCAAGGGCAGCCGACAGCACGGCATGTTGAGTGATCGGATCGCTGAGCCGTCCAACGATCTGATCCAGATCGCGCACGATCGATTCAGATCGGAACTCTAGGAGATCGCCAAGGGCGATAAGCGCTCGGCGTTTCGATTCACGACTCGATACGCATACACGCGCAAGTGCCACAGCCGCGACGCAGCGATCCAATTCAGCTTTGGAAATTTCGGCGTCGGCGGTCGGGACGTATGGAAACTCAGGGACATCGGATAGCGGAAACCGCGGTGTACGCCTATCAATGACGTCGCACGCCGCCGACCAACATAGGATGGCGGCGTCTCCCGGCCCGCTGGACCACGGAAGTGCGCCCGCTTTGGCTGCCTGGATTAAAGCCTGCGAAGGCCCCGATGAACCTGATGTGATCGCGGTGCGCGCCACTTCGCGACCGAGGACCTCACCGGCGACGGTTGCATCCGCCGCGAATGCACCCGTGAGGTAGTCCAGGTTCGCTTCGGCTCCGAACGCCCCCCATCCGCCCCGTTGGCGCGTGCGGGTCCAGGCGAGCACCCCCGCCGTCGCGGTGAGCCTGGCTCGACCAAATCGCTGAAACCCGTCGCTGAGGGACATGAGCAGCACCGGACTCTCGCCGAACGGCAGAGCGTCGGCCAACTCGAGTAGAGCCTGTTCGGCATCACCCCCGCGCCCTGTCTCATCGAGCTCCAGAAGCCGGAACCCGAGCGCGTTCTGAAACCCATCCGGTCCGAGCCCGCTGCCTTCGGAATCGCGGCGTCGATGTCGAATGGACTGGATGACCTCGTACACGCCAGGCAGGCCCGGAGCAAAAGGCTGCGCGCGAGACCGGTCGACGATCAACGGCTCGCTCTGACGCCGCGATTTCACACCCCATCGGTCGTCGTCCTCCTCCTCCTGCACGGGAGGTCCTGGTCGGACCTTGGAAACGAGCGGGAGCGGGGTCCCAGCGACAGCGTCGTTAGCTCGACCAGCCAGTCGCTCGCTCGCGTCCAGGATCTCCTGACCATTGGTGTACATCGACGAAGTGGCGCGTTCGTCGAATCGCGCCAGGATCGCCTTGATGAGGTCTAGACCGCCAGGCTCCTCAAGAAGTCCGCTGTCAAGGTACGTCGAAAGGTCGGCCGGGTCTATGTCGATGAGGGCTGTCTCAACCGCGATTCGAACGGCCGCGGAGATTCGCGGGTCAGCCTTGCCGTGGTGGAATGTCCAGACTTCCTCGACCGCGCGATGTAGAGCCCAGTGTGACGAGTTGACGTGGTCAGCGAGTTCAGGCAGCGCCAGGTCGATCAACCATGTGGGGTCAGCGCGCGCCACATCTTTCCACCAGTCCGAGTGGGTCCGGCTCGTACCACGGCCGTCGGTGTGATGCTCGACGGCGAGAGTGATTGTCTGAAGTCGTTGAAGGCATTCCCGCACCGCCGATCGGTCAAACTCGATCAGGCTCTCGAGCGGTTCGGTCAGCTCGTAGACCGTCGGATCTTTGTGCGATCCATACGCCGTCAGGAGAGACAACCCCTGCCGCCAGTGCTCCCCCGCTGCGGCCATCGCTCCCTCTCGCAACTCAAGGCGTGCGAGACGGAGGTGGTATACGGCCACTTCGGGATACATGACGTCCGCACCGACGTCGGCGACCGCCTTCAGAAGATGAGTTCGCAGGATGTCGCGCCCGTCCTCGGGCGAGACATTCTCAGCGATGCTTGCGAGAACTTCCGCGAGTAGCGGCCCTCCTTGAAATCCCATCCCGATCGTCGTGGTGTTGGTGCTCACACGACCAAGGGTGTCGAGCGCGTCACCCAATTGGTCCGCGGCGACGAGATCGAGTGCTCGGGTGATTGTGGCGGCGATCGTCTCATGTGCTGAGTAGAGGTCGGTGGCCCGCGGTTTTCCCTTGAAGGGATTTGTCTCGTTTTCGAGGATCCGAATTGCGTCCAATGCAAGGGCGCCACGCAGGTCTGGGTCTGCGTACTCGGCTCTGACTAGCGCGATAGCGAACTCGAGCCAGCATCGGTACCAACCATCCCCACCCACGAGCGCCTCGGCTGCTGCTAGTCCGACGGGATCGAGTCTCGCGGCGTACGCGCAGGAGTCCAGCCAACTATCAAGGTGGCCGAGTTGCGAAGTTGATCTCCCGTCGATCACGTTCCTCGTGAGTTCAAGAAGGTGGTCGCGGAGCTTCGATGTTTGCGGCCACATCTCCGTCGGATCCAGGCCGAAGGCCAGTGCCCTGTGAGCCAACCCAGTGCGCCCCTTGGGCGTCTTCCGAAACCGCGCCAATGCGCTCTCGCGATAGTCAGAGAGTCGCTCCGCGAGCTCGATCAGGAGACGTGTGCCATTTTTTGAGTGCTTCGCTAGGGCCGGGACGTGCTTGAGCCCGACGACATCGCTGATCACGTCTACGACTCCCGACACAGGCGCCCCGATAGGATCAACGTATTTTGCGATCCTTTTCCACTTGAGCCCTTCGGCCGATCGATCCGACGTCGCAAGGCGGAGACGTCCTCGGAGCAAAGCCAGGGCGACGTGCTGGTCATCCGCAGCACCTCGTTGAGTGTTGTGGTCATCTCGTTCGAAGGCAGCTAAGCAATCTGACCAAGGCGCGACAGCGCCGGCCGCGTCGAGCGCCGCGCACCGCAGCACACCCTGCCTCCCGCTCACGACCAGACGATCACCGTCGCTGAGCCGATCGGCGATGTGCTGAGGGTCGACGAATCCCGCCTGCACATCGGAGAATTCTACGAGCGTCTCGAAACGATCCAAGTCGAATGTGTGGACGGCTGCGGCCATCTGAATCAGGCGAACAACTCCGGGCCAATCCGAGCGAATCGCTGCCGATTCCGACGCACGTGCGAGATTGGCATTAATCGACCGGGCAGGGAAAGCGTTCGCGATCGAGGATTCGACGAAGTTGTCGTCGATCAGGGCGACCAGCTCATTGTGCCGCTCTTGCTCAGCCAGTGTCGGGAGCAACCAGCGATACGCCCGTGAGTCGTCAAAGATGCCCTGCCTCATAAGCCAGGCGCTGATCGTCTCAAGCAACGCAGCAACCTCAGTGGGATGCTCGGCAAGACGCTCTCGAACGAATCGTCCGAACGACTCGTGGTAAAACCTGATTCCGGAGCTGACCTGCACTCTGAGCACCGGCGCCAATACCCGAAGTGCGTTCTCGACGCGAGCGGGGTTTCGCAACTGCTCAAGCTCTTCTCGCGTCATCGCGAAGTTCGCGATCGCGAGTTCTTCGGCCACGACCCAGCCCTCAGCATCGAGCTCGGCATACAGGTACTCGTAGTAGCTCTTTAACGTTCCGTCGAATGGAGGCAGAGCGGAGATCAGGTCAGCGCGGGTCGGGTACCGGTCGAGGTCGCGTCGGGATGATTCGAACACCAGGTAGGTCGCGTACAGCGCATTGCCGCCCGACCGGCCACCGAGCTCGTCCAGGTAGTGCCCCCGCAATGCCTCGTCGTCCGTCGTCGCCCCCAGGAGAAGGTCGCTCAGTTCCTCGAGCTCGTCGCGGGTCATGCCAGGAAGTTCCGAGCGCTTAGCTTCCGCGAACGGTGCGAGATGTTCGCCGGGCTGGCTTAGGACTACGAGCACGACGTTCTCGGGGAGTTCCAGCTGCGCGAGCGCCTCACAAACGACCAGTGACGGATTGCTCGACCGATGGGCCCTCATTACACGAGAGACGTGATCCAGCCCGTCGACAAGAAGCGCCACTTTGCGCTTGCCGTCGCGAGTCGCGGTGCGGAGCGACTGTTGGAGGGTGTTGCGATCGGCGGCGAACCGCGGAATGTTATCGAGAACGAACTTCCCGTCGCGGTCAGCCAACCGAGCGATCAGGCTGCCGAAGATGGCATCCAAGAGCACACGATCGTCGCGCTCGTGGTCAGCCTCTCCGAGGAAACAGTAGTGCTCAGCGACGAGCCACCCATTCGACTTGAGACGCGAGCCGACCTGTTCACTGACCCAGGACTTTCCCTGGCCCGGAGGTCCCGCGATGATGCGCACGCCTCCGGGTGGGCTTTGCGATTCGATCTGAGCGACTATGTCAGCGACGAGCGCGTCCCGGCTGACTTCTCGACCCGGGACCACCGGGGTTGCGGCCGTCACAGCGCCGAAGTCGGTTCGGAGCCTAGTTCGCCGAATGAGGGTCGCAAAGGTCGTGTCGTCGAGGCCCGTGCGCGCCGACACGGCAGACAGGATTAACTGGGCGGCGACATCGATCGCAGTGAGGTCGGCGTTCGGGAACGAGCCAGCTCCTACTTCATCGCGAACACGATTCAGAAGGAACTCTTCGGCAGGCCCAGGTGCACGCAGATCGCCGCTGAAGCGGAGAGCAGAGGTCTCGATGATCAGGTGGTCGCATGCCCACTGGAGATCGTCCTGCGTAAGAGAATTGAGATCGAACAAGACGCCCGCGAGATCGCCACCGGCTGATCCCTTTGCCCTCAGCTGCCAGAGCTGAACCGGATCGAAATGTCGAAGGGTACTTCCCAGCCCCAACAGCGGTGAGTCGATGCTCAAGGTCACGGGGTAAAGAAGATCGTTCAGATCTCCAGATCCTGGAAGCTTCTCGGTGAACACCAGCCGATACAGCGTCGTCTCAGCGCTTTCTGGGAAGGCCGCGCGCTCCTTGAGAAGTGTGGAGATCACGAGATCGAGTCGCACGCCGCGGGAGTTGCCGCTGAAGGTCGCTAGTTTGAGTTCGGCGGTCGGATCGCTCGAGTGCTTGAGTTGAAGTCGTTGACGGCCGCTCGCTGCCGAGATCGTCAAGTCGTCGAACAAATCGCCCGGAAAGAGCTTCCGGTCGATGACCGTGTCGACGTTTCGCTGCAGGAGGACATCGACAAGTGCGATCGCCGAGATGAGATCCTGGTACTGATACCCGCGGTGAGCATGGGCGAGGCCGGTCGTATTCAACTCCCCAGTCCCTCCTGCCTAGACGCCTTTCTGGCATTTGCTCACCCAGAAGGTATCCCGATTATCAGGCACAACCACGGCATGCTGGTCGAACTCCCGGACAAACAGCAAGGCTTTCCAGCCTGTGCGCCGACGCTCCACCTTTCCAAAGTAGATCACCTAGCTAAGCTATATACCCCTCAACAGGCATTCTCTGATGCGAGGTGACCCAGGACGGCCCGGTCACTCGTCCCCGACTGGGCACAGCAGCGCATCGATGAGGCTAACGCCACAATGCGACGCGAGCTGAAGAAGGAGAAGCAGCGAGGCCGCCTCCGTGCCGCCATGGACCTCGGTATCGGCACGGCCAGCTATGCCCGTCAGACGATCGTCTAGCAGGCACCTGCGTGGAACTTCCCGAAGGTTCCGATGTCGCGGAACTCAACTGTCTCGAGACCCAGCCGCTACGAGACGGTATTTCATATCATCTGGAGCTTCGCCAAATCACCTGCGAGACGATCCATCATCATTTAGCCGGACTCTCACTTTCTTTGATCCAGGCCTGTGCGCTGCGATCGGCCAATCGGACCACCTCAAACGACACGATCAGGCCGACGTCGCATTAAGCCGCCTCCTGCAGTTCGGGGTGGTGGGTGTCTGGTGACGCGGGTGATGGCGCGAGTTGTGGGTATCTGGTGACGTTGATAAGCACATTTCAAACGTCTTGGGTGGGTATTTGATGACGCAGACCGCCTCCTTCGTTCCATCGAGTGATGCGTCATCAGATACCCACAGATATTTCGTGGGTATCTGATGACGACCGTGGGTGTCTGATGACGCGGTTATGGGTGTTTGGTGACGGCGGCGTGGGTATCTGGTGACCCTCGATCCGGTCTCGAAGGGATAACTTCCGCTCCATGACTGGAGAAAGTCCCTCTGACTTCTATCTCTCAGGTAGTTAAACCTGTAGATGACCAGTTAGAAGACTTCAGTTTCAGAGGTGACCACAAGAGGCTGAAGTCCATTTCTCGAAATAGCGATCCCTGCGATGTAACTCTGGGATTCAAGTAGGCGCACGAAGCCTGGTGTGCGACGAGTTCAGCTCCCCTGATGTGTCCGAGGTAGTTTGATCAGCTGTGTGCGGCCGGCTAACGCAATTATGTCCGTGGATAAGGCGGATGGGTGCTCAAGGCTGTTCAGACGGCAGGATCGGTGTTTCTGGCGTGATGATCTCAAATCAGCGGTGTGGGTATTTGGTGACGAAACTCGAACCATATTTTGTGGGTATCTAGTGACGGAACGGGATCAGTGGTTGGTGGGTATTTGGTGACGCCTACGGAGTTTCGAGAAGTGGGTATCCAGTGACGCGTGCATGCGAAGCGCTGTGGGTATTTAGTGACGCCTAGACCCTCGCCGACTCATAGAAGTTTGGTGGCGAGCCAGAATCGTTGGCAATCGCGTCGACGTCTCGTGGGTATCTGGTGACAGCAGGGGTGATGACCTTCGGGCGATGGCCCAAGCGGATTATGGCGCGTGGGTATCTAGTGACACTGCGCCAAGGCTTAGATAAGTTGCGCGCGGCGCTTGGTTGGTTTCACGTGGGGTGGGGACGGGCGGAGGACGAGGAAGTCCTTCTCTACGTCGAGGTTGAGTTCTGGATAGACCAGCTTGACCTCGGTGAGGTTTTTGATGAATTGGGCCTTGAATTGTCGAAGCGTTTCGTACTGTCCGCCGAATTGTGCTCCGAGGTCTGCCCACTTGATCCTGGTGGGGCGGGACAGATTGAACACTCGATATGTTGCCCAAAGGTAGATGTCTAACCGCATTGGTGACGCGCCGAGAGCTCTCATGGCTTCGAGGTTCACAGGAACGGGTGCTTCCACGATGGATCGAAAGAATTCTTGCGAGAGGGTGACGGTGGAGGTCCATAGTCCGCGGTTGTCGCCGTCGGTTCGCTCTCCCTTCGCAAACCACAGCTGCACCTGATCAGCAATCTGGATGTATTTCGTTTGTTCTCCGTAGCCAGACTCATTGGAAGCCAAACCGCGGACGCTCAGCTGGGAGCCGAACAGCCGTTGCAACTGTTCGGTCAGACGCTTCGCGTCACGGCCGCCCTTCGCGAGTCCGATCTTCTGCATGAAAGCGTTCATGCTCTGACCGAGCTCGAGGACCGGACTGTCCGTCCGGACAGCTTCGGTCGCTATCCACGTCAGCGCATGGCGCGGTAGCAGACCGTACGCGTACGCCTCGAAACGGGTCCCGTCCGGCCTGGTCAGCAACGCAGGACGCATCGTCAGTGATACCGCTCCGTTCTGCCGCTCCCAGAACGGGACGTTCCCTGGATCTCGGTACGGCAGTGAAACCTGCGCCCAGACACGAGCGCTATACCCGACCATCGGATCGCTCTCGCCGGACTCTTGCGCAGACGCGAAGTTGAGTGCCTTCAGGCGGTCCCGAGGGATCTTGATGGGTTCCAGGGCGTTCCCTTTTGCCCTTGCAGTTGCCTCAGTCATCGCTGTTAGTCCTCAAGTGCCCCCACTGGGCCTCGATCGCCTGTTCCACGACAGAGCGAATACTCAACCCTTCGCGGGAGGCGATCTCGTCGATCAGGTCTCGGCTCTCCAGCGACACCCGCGTGTTCAGCTGGACGACCAGCTCCCGCGTGCGTCGCGTGTGTCTCGCCGGCTTGTTCTCAACAGCTGTCATGGTGATCTCCGAACGGTGAGCGTGCGAGCTAGCTAGCACGCTTCGAGTCTCCCCGGAATGGGAGATGGAGAACTGCTCATCTTGCGGCGTGTCGAAGCCGCAGAAGGGACGCACAACGGCTCGACCGATGCTCAGGTCCCCTGTCGGGCGACGAAGGAAGAGCGTATTCGCTGCCCGGTTCGCTCACAGCAGCTGCTGGGAAACGAAGTCGAGATCGGAGAGGCACAGAACTGCCAGGGAGCGCCGCTCTTCAGTCGGCCATCGCGTCCAGGGAGAAGATCTTCTGACCAGTTGGCGGGCGGCTGCGCCCTCCTTGGAGGCCGCAGCGCCTGCGTCATGCCTGGCGAAGTCCGATGAGGCCGCGGGTTGGGTCGGCCGGCTGAGGGAACATGCCGCCGTTTTGGACCGCCTCGAGGTGAGGGGCGCAGACCGCGTAGACGGTCAATAGACCGTTGTCGTTCACCGTGAGCTCTGATTCCGCACGCACAGCGCAGTCGCTCATCAGGCATGGCGTCGCTTCCATGCCTGAAGACTAGCCCGGTAGGCGCCTGGTGATCAGACCGTTGCGCAAGAAACCAACCCGCTCACATTCGAACATATGTTCTATTCTGTTGGGATGGACGGTCTTGCTTCGGTGCCTCAGCAAGCGGCGCCGCCGGTGTTCTCCTTAGCCGGGGAGGCGGGAATGGAGGCGTCGTACTTCCCGGATCCCGATGATGGTGATGGCTGAAGCGACGGCGCAGATCAGCGCCCATCCGACGATGTTGTACCACTGGCCATGAAACGCGGCGTAGGTGTTCTCGCCGGCGAGTGCGAACAGGAACACGGCTGCCCCGCCCCAGACCAAGACGTTCGCGGCCAGCGCGGTCTTCGCGAGACTTCCCCGTTTCTGCATGAGCCCACGATCTCACCGTCGGCTGCGAATTGTCCACGGCCATCCGGTCGGCCAGCCAACGCTGGAGGGTGAGCTCGTGGGGTCGAATAGGCGGTATGCGGACTCGGTGGAGCGGCAGTCGCTTGCGAAGATGAACCTCCGCGACATGGTCGGGGAACCGGAAACGCTCACCCCGTTCGAGTTGGATCTCGACAACGAGCTCGTGACCTATGACCCGAAACCGAAAAAGGCCCGCGCCTGGGTGAGGTACGCCGGCCGGCCGATGAAGGTCAACGTCTACGTCCTCGCCTGGACTCGCAACTGCGTCCGGGTGAGATGGGTGAACGGGGAGAAGACCCGGCAAGAGGCGTGGGTATGGCAGCCGGCCGTCGAGAACACGCCCTGGGTCGAGCTCTAAAACGCTCGGCCCCGAGAGCCGGCAGCCGAAGCGGCGGCCCAACGGCTCCGCCGTTGCTCTCTCTTCTCTGATCGGAGCCGCTGCGCGGCGCTGTAGCCGCCCCAGGTGGTGGGGCTTGTTGATTTGGCCGTGAATCCTTCGGAAGCGTACGGGCCTGTCCGTTCCGCGCAAGCAGCTGCGCTGCCGGCTCCTCCGAGATATCCGGCACGCGTTCACCCTTCGGGCTCTCTTATTTCGCGCCGCATATCTCTCCTCTACCGCCCTCCGGGTGGCGCTCCGCGGCCTGTCCCTAGCGGCGGTAAACCGCCTTCACGGCAAAACAACGTGAGGGAGGGAAGAAGGAGAACAGACCATGAGCACCGCAACCGCCACCCGTACCAGCAAGACCCGCACCCCCGCCAAAACGGCTGAGGAGAAGAAAGCGCAGGGCGAGGCGCTGCACCAGTCGATCACCGATCAGGTGGAGGCGCTCCGCGATTCCGGCCGGTGGGAGGCGTTTCTGAATTTCGCGCAGGCGTTCCACGCGTACTCGCTGAACAATGTGCTGCTGATTCTGTCGCAGATGCCCGAGGCGTCCCGGGTGGCGGGGTTCCGGAAGTGGCAGGCCCTGAACCGTCAGGTCCGGAAGGGCTCGAAGGCCATCCGAATTTTCGGGTACTCGACCAAAAAGGTGACCGAGGAGGACGCGAACGGTGACGAGGTAGAGAAGAAGATCTCCCGGTTCCCGATCCTGTCGGTATTCGATGTCAGCCAAACGGACCTCATCGACCCCGCCCTGGGCGACCCCAGCACCCTCACCACGCTTCTTACGGGATCGGATGATCACGGCATCGTCGACGCCCTCAGCACCTACCTCATTGGTGAGGGCTGGAACGTTGAGCGTCGTCCCCTGCCGGGAAGTATGAACGGTGTCACCCGGCCCGCAGAGATGACGGTGGTTATCGACTCGGATCTGTCGCCGGAGGCGGCGGCGAAGACGATGATTCACGAGTGCGCGCACATCCTATTGGGCCACATCGATGACTTGGCCGAGTACGCCCAGCACCGCGGGCTGATGGAGACCGAGGCCGAGAGCGTCGCTTACGTCGTCGCCGGCCTGGTCGGGTTCGACACGTCCGCGTACTCGGTGGGTTACATCGCCGGATGGGCGAACGCCGACACCGATCTGATCAGGTCCACCGCCGCCCGGGTACTCCGCACCGCGCACCAGATCGCCGGAATCCTCACCCCCGAAGACGACGCAACCGACACCCCCGCCGAGGAAACCGCAGCCTGACCTCACCTCCGCGGGGGCGGCCGCCGCCGCCCCCGCCCAACCCCGGAAGAGAAACGCTCATGATCATCACCTACCAGCGCCCCGACACCATCGGCCACAACCTCGACCCAGAAGCGCCCGACGCCGCCCAAAGCATCAATGGCTCCGAGTGCGGAGCCGAAACCATCGACACCGACGGGACGGAATGGCGTTGCACCCGAGCGCCACACCCCGGAGAGGACGAACACCGTGCCGCGTACGACCGGGACGGCGACGGCCCCGACGGCGCCGTCGCGATCGCCTGGACCTACCAATACGCCGACGAAGACCAGACCGCCGAAGTCACCGACAACGCCGCACTCGTACACACCGTCACGGTGTCGTTTCCTGACCGAGCGGGCGGCGTCGACGCCGAGAAGATCCGGACCGCGATCCTTGACCTGTTCTGGGAAGGCGACGCCGACGACATCCAGATCACGGTATCCACCACCTGAACACGCGATCCCTCAGATAAGAAGCAGCCCCGCCCGGGAACACCGGGCGGGGCTGTCCTGTGCCAACCGCCGGGAGAGTGCAGGCAGCGGCCCAACGGCGCTGCCGTCGACTGTCCTGTCTGAGCGGAGCCGCTGCGCGGCGCTGTGTCGCCCCAGGGCCTGGGGCTTGTTGTTGTGCCGTGAATCCTTCGGAAGCGTACGGGCCTGTCCGTTCCGCGCAAGCAGCCGTCGGCTGCCGGTTCCTCCGACATTTCCGGCACGCGGTCGCTGCGCTCCCTTATTTCGTGCCGGAATTCTCTCCCCCACCGCCCTGGCGGGTTGCACTGCACGGCCTGTCCCTAGCGGCGGTAAACCGCCTTCACGGCAAAACAACGAAAGGGAAGAAAGAAATGACCGAACACATCACCGGGATCCGGATCGACAACGACGGGGTCTTGTCCACCGTCAGCATCGACGACACAAACACCCACACGCACCTGTTGGGCATGTACCGGCACATCGGCTGCACGACCGTCGACGTCGTCGGCCTCGAAGGTGGCATCGACGTGTGGGTGGACGACGAAGGCCTGTACACGCAGGACCCTAACCCGACACTCACCGCCATGATCCGGATCACCCGCCCGTGCCAGACGCACCTGTCCGGTCCGGGCCTATTCCTGACCACGGACGGTGAGGGCGACACGCGCGGCCTGACCGAGGAGCAGACCGTCACCGTCATCGGGTGGTGGCAGACCGCAAACGCGATCCTGCCCGTCCAGTAACACCCCAACCCATAACAAAGGTCGGGGACCGAAGCACTCCTAATGCCTCGGTTCCCGACCGAGTAGCCCAACACTATCTAAGGAAGAACATCGTGACCAAGAACAACGCCACCCCCGCAACCGCCACCGCGCCTGACCTTGCTGCGAGCCTCGCAGCGGGAACGGTGACCATCGAGCGCATTAACCCGCAGGCCGTGCAGCTTGACCCGAACATCAGGACCAACCCGGTCCTGCTCCCTGAGTTCGTGGACTCCATCCGCGCCGAGGGAGTCCGCGAGCCGGTCCTCGCCCGCCGAGGAGAGGACGGCATCACCTACGTCTACGACGGACAGCGCCGACTCCTCGCCGCCCGCGAAGCAGGCCTCACATCGATGCTCGCCGTGTTCGGTATCGCCGACACCACCGGCACCGAATCAGGCCGAATCCTTGACCAGCTCTGCACCTTCGCCCGCGCCGAACTCACGCTGACCGACCGGATCGCCGCCTATGAAGCTCTGGCTCTCGACGGCATCAGCGTGGAGAAAATCGCGAAGTCCGCAGGAGCCGACAAAGCCACCGTCACCGGGGCGCTCACCATTGGGAAGAGCAAAGCCGCGACGACCTACGCCGCGTACGGCACCGTCTCCTTCGACCGGTTGCTGCTGATCGCCGAGTTCGAAGGCGACGACGAGGCAATCGCCGCCGTCACGGACTGCGATGACGAAGACCTCGCCTATGTCGCGCAGGAGTGCCGCGACGAGAATGCCCGCCTTGTCCGGCAGGCCGAGATCGTGACCACGCTGGAAGCAGACGGCCTGACCGTTGTCACGGCATGGAACTACTCGACCATGGCGCACCTCTCACGCCTCACCGACGCCGCAGACGACGACACCGAACGGCCTCCACTGGACGCGGGGGCGCACACCAGTTGTGAAGGTCACGCCGTGTTCCTGACGGTGAACGGGCTCGGCGAGGACGACACCGAGACGGTGCCGCTCTGCACGAAGCCGGAACTGCACCAGAGCATCTACCGGGGGTATCGTTCGCCGGTCGCGGAGCCGGTGGAACTGTCGGAGGAGGAAGCCGACGCCCAGGCCGAAGCGAAGCGCGCCGAACGGCGAACCCTGATCGCGAACAACAAAGCATGGGACACCGCCGAAACCGTCCGGAAAGACTGGATCACCGCGCTCCTGGCCCGGAAGAAACTCCCCACCGACGCAGCCGCGTTCGTCGCCGTGACCCTCACCCGGCACTCCTACGACGTGGCTGGTGACAACAGCGGCGGCGCAGCCGTGTTCCTCGGCCACGAAGGGTATGCCGCACGCGAAGCCCTCGCCGCGATGGTCGAAACATCCCCGACGAAGGCCGGGTATGTGAGTCTCGCGGTCGCACTGTCGGCGCGGGAGAACCGGACGAGCCGCGAGTCGTGGCGGAACCCGAACGCCTCTGATGAGGCGTACCTGCTGCAGCTCGAGAAATGGGGCCACCACCTCACCGACGTCGAACGAATCGCCGCAGGCCACACCGCACCGGACGCGGAGTAACACCACCGAGGGGCGGACCGCGCACAAGCGGCCCGCCCCTCCCCCACCATCCGCAGAATGTGCTCGGCTGTGCGGGTGGTGCGGTCGCCGGCCCTCCCGGGGCCGGCGGTGAGGGATCTCGGCGACCCCTCACACTCCCCACCCAGGGAGAAACCACCCAATTGCGCAACGAGCCGTTGCGCAATTTCGCTACCTGTTTCAGGGCCACTCAGGCTTGCGGAAAGGGAATCGGAATCGGCTCACCGGGTGGTGATTGAAATAGTCCAGCAGCCTGCTGGACTATTTGCCCGGATCAGTAGTCTGGACGGATGGCTTCCGAGATCCGACCGCTGCCCGCCGATTACGCCGCAGTCCTCAACGATCTGAAGACGCGAGTCCGTTCCGCCAGGCTCACAGCGCAGCGACGCGTGAACACCGAACTGATCACCTTGTACTGGAGCATCGGCGACACCATCCTGCAACGACAAAACGACCAGGAATGGGGTGCCCAGGTCGTCGCCCGCCTCGCCGAAGACCTGAGGGCGGAGTTCCCAGCGATGAAGGGGTTCTCGAGATCGAATCTGTTCTACATGCGAGGTTTTGCGCAGGCGTGGCCTGACCGTGAGCAAGTAGTCCAGCAAGCTGCTGGACTATTACCGTGGGGCCACATCATGGTGCTCCTCGACAAGCTCGACCGCCAAACCGACCGTGACTGGTACGCGGAAAAAGCCGCCACGCACGGCTGGTCACGAAACGTCCTCATGAACCAGATCATGAACCGCACGCTGGAACGAACCGGCGCCGCACCCTCAAATTTTGCCGGACAACTCGCACCCACAGACTCCGACCTCGCCGCGCAGCTCGCGAAAGACCCCTACGTCTTCGACTTCCTCGACCTCACCGACGAGGTCGCAGAACGCGACCTCGAACAGGCTCTGATGGACAGGATCGTCGAAACCCTCCGAGAGCTCGGCCCCGGTTTCGCGTTCGTCGGCAGGCAAGTGCACTTCGATGTCGGAGGAGACGACTTCTATGTCGACCTGCTCTTCTTCCACACCGAGCAGCTCCGCTACATTGTCATCGAACTGAAGACGGGGAAATTTGAACCCGCCTACACCGGCCAGCTCGGCTTCTACATCGCCGTCGTCGACGACAAAATGCGCCGCGACTTCCACCGCCCAACTGTCGGAATCCTCATCTGCGGCGGACAGAACAACCACACCGTCCGCTACGCACTCGGCCAAACCCACTCCCCCATGGCCGTCGCAAGCTACACCTACGACTCCCTGCCAGCCGACGAACAACGAATCCTCCCCACCGCAGAACAAATCGCAGCCGCACTCGACTGGAACCCAGACGCCAACTGAGTAAGGCGCTCATCACGGCCTACAACTGAGATGAGGAGGGATTGTGCGAGACCGGATTCGGTACCTTTAGGCGCGCGAGGCGGAGGGTGAGTCAATGACCGCCCTTATCAGCGCTCACACTGCAGTCACCAGACGAAGTTCGTCAACTCGGTTCAGCTATGTAGCTCAGATCAACTGAGCGGGCCACGAGGCGCTGACGGTTCACGATCGGCTTGCTTGTCTATGGGTTTGCCAGTTCGGAAGTCGGTCTGCGGCTCACCGCGCTCTGCGCGAAGATGATTTTCCTGCATGTGGCCTACCCGCTTCTCCCAATCATGTCCATCGGTTATTCCGCCGGACAAAATCAAATTCCGTTTCGTAATGAGGTTGTTCAGTTCAGCAACTAACTCTGCGTTATCATTCCAACACCGTTGGAGAAACCAATCAGTCAAATCGTGCATCGCCTTCTGGTACGGTCCGAGCAGCGGCGACAACTGAATCTGCTCACCGCCGGATTGAATGAAGCTTTGGACGGCGGCGTCCCACCTGAATTCCAAAAGAGCCCCCGCGTTCAACAGAACTTCGGCGGTCATTGTCTCGCCGGCCTGCTTAGCGCTGAATTCCCAAGGTGCCACAACATAGTGCAGAACATAGTTACGGAGTTTCGCTAGGAATAGAGCGCCAGGCACTGTTTCCGTAATCGTTGCCAGTCGCGTGGCGTACTCCTCGCGGAGCCCAGAACTTTGGGCCTTCAATACGATGCGGTTGTGGTCAATAAGTGCTCCCAAGCCGGCAACATAAGCAACGGTCGCCTGGTCCAGCATCAGGCGGATACGCTCTCTCGGCGATGTGTCACCGACGTTCCGAATTACGAGCTCGACAATTGTGGGCTCGTGGTTTTCGCACTGCTCGAGCAGCTTCCGAAGGCTTAGGGAAAAACCCGACCACGCGTTGAAGATCCTCTCGAGATCCCCGAGCCTACGAACCAAGGCTGTACCCGGGTGTTCGTTGTACTCGGTCTCGGCCGCTCGTAAAGCTTCCATGTTCGGATGCTCCCTTGACCAACTACCCATCTCGTTCGACGAATCGTCGTCGTAGTCAGTATCGGTCCGAGAATCTTCTGACGGCATTTCTCTAGTATCTCTGCAGCCAGCGACGCTTGCGGTGCCCAGACTGCCCGTTCACGATTGACTCATCCGTGCCTCCCCGATCGGGCCAAGGCCAAGACCTATCTCCGGACGCGTCAATGGTGGAATAACGACTCCGATTTCAGCAGTGTGTCCGACTTTCAGGGGCGCAGTTCACGGAGACCCCTCACGTTTTCCGCCGAAGCCACGCAGCGGGGCCGCCCTCTGGGCGGCGCAGTTCTTTCGGTTGATTGTGACCTTTCCGGCTGCCGATCGTAGCTCGCTTCGCCCCTCCCGCATCGGCCCGGGTGGACGCGGTCACTTCGTTCCCTTATTTCGCCCACCCGGGCCGGTACTCCCGGGGCTCTCGCTCGCTATCGATTCTCTCGCCGGAAAGGCCAAAAACAATGTTGGCCGAACACTGAAGGAGAACCCCCATGGCTACCACGCACACCGACCCGATCACCGCACTCACCACCCGCACCACCACGCAGGATGAGGACTTCCTCGCCCGCGTCGCGTGGGCGTGCATCACCGAACCCGGAGACACAACCCGCGGCGCACTCATCACCACCCACGGCGCCGCCGAAGCGCTCCGCCTCACCCTCGGCGACCAGCCCGCAGATGACGACGCCGTGACTTTGCGGGAACGTGTCCGGGAGCGGTTCAACGCTGACGTCATCGCCACCACGATCGCCCGTACTAAGGCGCAGGGGTTTCAGATCCTGACGCCGTCGAGCGAGCACTGGCCGGCCGTTCTCGCGGACCTCGGCGACACCGAACCGGTCTGCCTGTGGGTACGCGGTGACGCCGCCCTGCTCGGCACGCCGTCGATCGCGATTGTGGGTGCGCGGGCGGCGACCGGGTACGGGGAGAACGTCACGATGACTCTCACCGAAGGCCTCATCGATCACGGGTGGACGATCGTGTCAGGTGCGGCATACGGGATCGATGGGATGGCGCACCGCGCCGCACTGGCCTGCCGCGGCAACACGGTCGCTGTTCTCGCTGGTGGCGTTGACCGGTTCTACCCGTCGGGGAACGACGGCCTGCTTGGGCGCATCGCGGAAGAGGGCGCGATCGTGTCTGAGATGCCGGCGGGGGTGGCGCCGACGAAGTGGCGGTTCCTGCAGCGAAACAGGATCATCGCCGCGATAGCGCAGAAAACCATCGTCGTCGAGGCCGGGCACCGTTCCGGGTCGCTGAACACCGCCGGTCACGCGTTGGCGATCGGCCGCCCGGTCGGCGCCGTCCCCGGCCCGGTGACGAGCGTCGCCAGCGCGGGATGCCACCGCCTCATCCGCGAACACGGCGCCACCCTCATCACCACCGCTGACGAGGCCCACGAGCTCTAAAAATGGTGGGCGGGCCAGCCTTCCGGGCTGGCCCGCGAGGGGGAACCCGCCGTTCCCCCTCGCACTCCCCCTCCGACCAATGTGGCGCTATGCGGCGGAAACGGAACGCCGCTGAGCGCGACGTGCAGTCCCACTAGGTTGTGCGTGATGCCCAACCCGTGAACCCGGATAGGAGGCCGTGCCCGGGTCACACCACACGGTCCGTGACGTGCAGACAAGACGTGACGGTGTGGCCTGGGTGCGGGCGGGAGGTTGGGGTCCCGCTGTCCACCTGTGGGCAGGATGAGCCCGGAGGAAAGAGCTCGTGCTGTCCACAGGTGGACAGGGGGTTACGGAACACACCGTGGTGTGTGCTCTACTCGCCGGCGCCATCTAACGATGACGCACTGGACCGACTGCTGCGTCGCAGCCGAGGAGCCGCGGCGGTCTTCACAGGCGGACGTGCTCCGGTCGCGCGGAGTTCTTTGTCGCTCCACCCGGAGGTGATCGCATCCGCCCACGCCCGGCCATGTGCATCGCGGGCGTCCTTGACACCTTGCTCGGCGGCGTCGACAGTGTTCGTCGCGTCGACGAGTGTACGGACGGCGTTGACGCGGCGTTCGGTGGTTTCGTGGAGGAGTTCGCGGGCAACGCGAACGGCCGCCTCTGGGTCGAGTTTCTGATCTGTCATGCCGATCAGATTAACCGGATTCACACCGCGATCGCCACCCCTGACCCGGCCCCGCCGGATCCTCACACCCCACCATGGGCGGTCAGGGCGTGAGCTGAGAAATATTTTGAGAGCAAGCTATAAGTTTACCCGGGGTAATCTGCTTGTGCCCCTTCCGCCGCGCGGCCGGTGCGGGGCATACTTGTCGTATGGTCCCCGCCTGGGGGCGGGTTCGCTGCGCTGGGCCTTGGAAGGATTGGGTTGTGTCGGATTCGTCGCGTGAGGGTCGCCTGTTCGGGCGGCGTCGGCGTGCGAACGTACCGACCGAGCAGAGGCGGTCGAAACGCTACGAGGTGTCCGTCAGCCCGATGGAGGATGCGCACCTGCGGGCCCGGGCGGAGGTGCTGGAGGTGACGGTGCCGCGCCTGTTGTTCGAGTCCGCGATGAACGCGCAGGTCCGGACGGACACGGAATGGAAGCTCGTCGGCGCTGAACTGTTCCGGGTGTCGAGGTTGATGAAGTCGGTGTCGGACAACATGAACCAGCTCGCGAAGTTCGCTAACTCGGAAGGCCGCTTCCCGGCCGAAGCAGAGGACGTGTACGCGGAGTACCGCCGGTTGCTGCCGAAGCTCGAGGCGACGATCGACAGGCTGGCGGGCCAGTGAGAACGAACATCACCCGCGGGTCGCAAATGTCCGGGCTCATGTCGTATCTCGCGGGCGGCGGGAAGTCGAACGAGCACACCGAACAACACCTTGTTGCTGGGGATCCGGCGATCATGGCGATGCACGGCGACGCGGTCCTTGACCATACAACCGCGCTTGAGATCGCGAAGAGCCTCGACCGGCCGAGGAAATTCTTCGGCGTCGAAGTGACCCGCCTCGCTGTGCAGAAAGGCGACGACGGTGTCGCCCTCCGAGACGCCGCCGGCGCTGTAGTGAAGGAACGCGTCCAGGCCGACGTGTGGCACTGCTCCTTGTCGTTGGCTGCGGAAGAAGGTCAGCTGACGGACGAGAAATGGGGGCAGATCTCAACCGACTTCGTTGACCGGATGGGGTTCGCCGGCGACGACCTCGGGAAGGCGAACTGCCGGTGGGTTGCCGTCCGTCACGGGCTGTCGAAGAACGGCAACGACCACGTCCACATCGCTGTTTCGTTGGTCCGTGAGGACGGGACGAAAGCGGACGTGAACAACGACTACAACCGGTCCCAGAAGATCAGCCAAGAACTGGAACGCGACTACGGGTTGCAGGTCTACACCCAGCCCGAACGCGAATACGGCGAACGCGGCATCCGGCCCGGCGCCCGCGAATCCGCGAACCGTCGCGGACAGAAAGAACCCGACATGCACCGCCTCGAGCGCGCCATCCGCGCCGCCGCCGTGTCATCGGTCGATGAGGGTGAGTTCGTGCGGCGGATGCGGCAGGCCGGCGTCCTGATCCGGCCTCGATTCGCCGCCGGACGCGACGACGTCGTCGCCGGCTACTCCGTCGCACTACGACCAGAGAAAGGGCAGCCGGTGATCTGGCACGGTGGTGGGAAACTCGCCCGCGACCTCACCCTGCCCGAACTCCGGAAAGGGTGGCCGGACCGCCCCGAAACCGCAACCGCCGCCGTCCAGGAATGGCGGGCCACGTCGAAGAACCCATGGCGGTACACACCCGCGAACCCGGGCCGGGAAACCCGTGAACCCTCCCCCGGCCTCTGGACGAAGTACGCCCGCGAACTCAGCGCGCTTCGCGAGAAGATGCGTGCCGTGCCAGCGTCGGATCGGGACGCGTGGGCGCGCGTCGCCCGGGAGACGTCGGGTGCGTTTGCGGCCTGGTCGCAACGCGTCGAAACCACCCCCGGGCCCCTCGCCGAAGCATCACGAAGCCTCGCCCGGTCGGCGCATCTGCGGGCGCATGAGACGAAGGCGCGACCGGTGGCGTGGGCGTCGGCCGCCGGCAACGCGATGGTGCTCATGCAGGTCGCCCAGACCGGGAAACCGACCCTCGCGTTGGCGTTGGTGCTGCGTGAGCTCGAGAAGCTCAGCCGCGCCGTCCACGACATGCACCGCGCTGCCGGCGACGCCAGCCGCGCCAGCGACGTCCGCAACATGATGCAACACCGCCTCCACACCGTCTCCCAGCAAATGCCACACATCCCCGACTCGGGAATTGGGGCGACCGTAGTTCAGACGTTGACGGCGGAGCAGCAGCAGGTCCGGGCGCGGATGGCAGCCGAACGCGGCTGGGCCGACGGCACACCCCTCCCTGCGCCGCTGACCAAACGCGCACCCGACTGGGCCACAGACGGGGCACCGCAGCGCGGACGCGACGACGACCGCGGCCGCTAACCCCTCACGCACGAACCGGATGAACAGGAGCCACAGATGACTGAGCATGATGCAGACGGCGGGGTCGAAGAGCAAATGCATGCCGCTACCCGGACCGCGCTGACGGTCGCCCTGCAGATGGGCGAACGATTCGCCCGGGTCCGGGAAGAGATGGCACGCCAAGCCGAGCGCCGCGACACCGCCGTTGCCCGCGAGCTCGCGAGCAGGTTCGATGCGGAACGAGCAGCTGCCCGGGCAGAGCTCGTGGTCGTCGACCAGCCCACCTGGTGGGAGAACGCCAGCAGAGCCGATGTCGCTCGCGTCGCAGAAACCGCCCAGACCTGGCGAGGCCTAGACGACCGCGCCGCCGCAGCGGCGGACACCATCGGCCGGGAAGTGCAGGAACGGTACGGCGTCGACGTCAACTCGCTGCCAACGTCCGAGCGCCGGACGGCGGGCGAAGAGCGTGCTGAGGCTGCGCTGCTCATCGCGGAAGCAGACCGGCTCGACCGCAACACCAACAACCAGGCCGCTGCCGGCGAGATACCGGCAGATGTTGTCGCGGACCTCGAGGCGCAGGCGCGTTCCTACGATGACGCGGCCGCCCGGGGCGGGGAGGACGGCAAGACCCCCGACGAGCTCCGCGAACTCGCCTCAGACGCCCGCGCCCAAGCACAACTGCACCACACCACCAGAGAAGCCGCCGCCCCATCGCCGGTCGCTGACACGGCACGCACGGATGCCGACGACAACTACGACAGCGCTGCCCGGCGCGACGCGTTCGCGGCGGACCTCGAAAGCAGAGGTGTCAGTTCAGAGGACATCAAAGCGCGCCTCCGCGCAGACGTTGACCACGCACGCCCCGCCCACGAAGTACTCACCTCGCCAGCCCGTGCGTCCCGGGTGAAGTCACCGTCCGGGACTCCGGCCGGCCGGCAGAGGCAGCGCGGCGACCGCAGCCGCTAACCACGGGGGCCGAGCCGGGTCCATTACCCAGTCGCTTCGGTATCAGCCCAGCTGGGCTGGGGGTGGTGTCTCCGGAACGGCGGGCACGCCCTGCCGGAAGATCGGGTTCAGGATGCGCAGCGCCTTGTCGGGTAGACCATCGCCTGGGTAGAAGGTTGCCAACAGATCTTCGGCGGCGTCGATGTCGTGGATGTTGCAGATCGCGAGGAGGTTGGCGATGTCTTGCACATCACGGCCGGGTCGAGACGCGTTCATCTTCATCGCCAGCAGAGCCCGGGGTGAGGCGACTTCGACGGTGATGTTCTCGTCCGCGTAGAGACTTTCCCACCCGGGGTCTGCGCCGTATGCGGGGACGAACAGCGCAGCGTTGCTGTTCAGCCAGTCGTCCGGCCACCCATTCTCGTTAGCGACGTCGATCGCAGCGTCGAGGATGGGCTGCTCTGGGTAGAGGACCGCGTCGACGTCGGCGGTGGTGCGGCGATCGAAGTAGCGAAGGGCGAGGGCCGCTCCTCCAACGATGCGGATACCGGCGGGCTGGCCGCGGGTGCGGAGTATTTCGATGACCGCGTTGATACCGCGGATGAGGTCAGCCCTGTCGAGCTGGTCACCCGGCATCAGACACTCTCCAGCGTCGCGGACTCGATGAGGATGCCGCGTCGAAGGAACGCAGCCGGCACCCGCGCCGGATCAGCCGGAATGTCGTAGACGCTCGAGCGGGGGGCCCAGGAGTCTTCTGGGTTGCCTGTTCTGGCGGCAACCCAATCCGGAACGGGCAAGTCGTCCGAGGTCAGCCGGTATTCGCAGAGCGCCGCGATCGCAGCGTCCCAGTGCCCGGACCCGGTCGGGGCAGGCTCGGTGAGGGTCAGGCCGACCCGCGTGGCGCCGCGCTCGGCGGCGAGGTTGTCGGCGAGCTGCAGGAAGCGACGGAACGCCACCGCATCATCCGACGCCTCAGTGGCGTCGCTGATTTCAGACGCGATGTGGGCTGCATCGCTACGCACAGTCGGCACCGTGACAATGGAGTGCCTGGTCGCGCGGAGAAGCGCGTCCAGCGTGGTCACCAACGGTTCGCGCTTTCCGTGCTCGATCAAAGACAACGATGAACCTGCAACGCCGGAACGGCTCGAGAGATCGCTCTGGCTGAGCCCGCTCGCCGCTCTCGCCGACCGAGCCAGAACGTTCGCTGCCATGACTCCGCCTTTACTAGTTAGTAAAAGCATATCAGGGAGCCTCATCGCATCCGCTGGTTGCCGTCGTTCGGGTAGACACAGCCTGGTCTCACATAAGAGCATTCGACTGGTGATCTGGGGCGAAGTAGCCGTCCGGCGGGGCTACGTAGGGCAACAGGTCACCGGGTTTGCTTTCGTCTTCGGAGCCGGCGAAGGGGCCGTCCGGGGAGAGCAGCACGGCCATCTGCCGGTCGCAGTGGGTGAGCCACCAGTCGCTCATTGCAGCTGGGTCTTGGCGGGCTTTCTCCCACGCCCGCCAGAGGGCTTCGATGCGGCTGATGGCTTCTTCGCTTTTCCACCAGGACGCCCGCCACCGGAAGTTCCCACGTCCCGGGCGGGTGATCTGGCGCCGGTATTTGTAGCGCAGCTGCTTCCGCACGAACTCGTCCGCCGACCCGTAGAACAGTGTCGGTACGAATTTCTCCGCCTCCCCGTCCTCTTCTGCGTTGTCGGGTTCGTCGTCGAAGTCGTAGCTGCTTCCCATTGTTACGATCGGCCGGGTTCGTGGGCGGCGATGGACGCTGTGATCGCCGCGACCGTGTTCTTACTACCGGTGAACCAGGGCAGGGTTCGAAGGAGCGCTGCACGATTTCCGGAGGAGAACATCACGGCGCGGCCGCGGGGCATGTCTGCGAGTTCCTGCACCTCGAGGATCTTCTCCCGCTTCAATGCGGACGAGGTGGAGCGGATGCCGCGGTTGAGGCTGACGGAGGTGGTCTCCCGGTCGTAGGTGCCGATCAGGTCCGACATTTCGCCTAGGAATGCGGGCTCGGAGACGCCGCCGGCATAGATCTTGACGTTGGACGCAGACCAGAGCTTTCGCATACCGTCTTGCCCGAACACCGCGATGCCCTGACTGTAGGACTGGAACACGCTCATGATCGGAATCCCCCGGGACCCGAAGTGGGAGTACAGGTCAGGCAGGTCTGTCCACCGGCAGACGTTCGCCGCCTCATCCAGCAACCCCAGCAACGGCGTCTGCAGCCGGCCGCCGGGTGAGTTCGATGCCAACTCTTCGGCCGCCTCGATCGTGGCAGCGGTGAGAGCAGTGACGAGGGGCCCTGCGGTGCCGGCGCCTTCCTTGGACAGGCTGTAAAGGGTGCCAGTGCCCTTCACGAACTCGTGCGGATCGAACTCTGGTCTCGGAATGAGCGGGGAGGGGTCAGGGTTCACCCATCGTTCGATGCCGGTGTTGTTCAGGCACGCAGCCATCCGTTCCGCGGACGAATAAATACCGTCCCGTTGTTTCTCAGTGGCCTGCTGCACGGCGCTGACGCTTTCCGCGAGACGCTGGTACCCGGCGCGTTCAAGGTAGGTGACAGCCTGGGTGCGGCTGACGTTCGTCAACCACTCATACACATCGGTGACCGGCCGGCCACCGACAGCAGCTGCGAGGAGGAACGCGGCGAGGAGGTTCTGCCCTTTCCCATCGAAGTACGCATCCGTCTTAGCCCCCGGCAGGGTAGTGCCGGAGGCGAAGTGCTGCGCCATCTTCGCCGCCTTCGTGTCATCAATGACGTAGGACAGCGGGTTCCACCACCACGTGGGCTCCTCCAACGCGACGCGTTGCGGATCGAACACCCACACCGGCCCTACCGTGCCGCGCGGGTCACGGGTCGCATCAAGAACGTCCCGCTTGTTCGACGTCGTCACGACCGCGCCGGGCGCCGCGGTGATGGCCGGGATCACTAACGAGGTCGATTTCCCGACACGGGGGCCAGCGATGAGGATCATCATGTCCTCAAACGACGCGTATACCGTTCGCGCGCCGAGCAGCAGCTTCCCGATGGGGATCCCGGCGGAGTCTGCCACGCCGAGACGCGCAGACTTCTTCCGCGCCAGCTTGGACTGCAGGCCGTCGAGATCCCGGGCCCGGGCCATGTACCGGGCAGCATGGTCAACGCTGGTGCGCCCCTTCCGACCAGCGGCGCGCACCCACAAACAGAAACCTCCGACACCGATCATCAGGCCAACCAGGACGCTAGCGATGAGGGTTCCGGTGGGTGGCCAGGTGATGGTGTCGCGGAGTAGGCCGCTGATGATCGCGAACGGGTCCGAAGGCAACCCCGGGTTCAGGCCGTCTGCTTTTGACCCGACGGCCACCGAGATCCAGATGACGCCGACCGCGGTGAATGCGGTGAACGCGAAACCGAGCAGGAGGGCGTTGTTGGATTTCCCGGGTTCTAGGCGCCGGTTGTTGGCGACGCTCATGGCAAGATCTCCACGTTCACCGGGTCGGTGGTGCGTCCGGCGCGGGAGGCGGTGTGCCAGAGTTTGTTGGTGTCGTTGACCTCCATCTCCGCCTGCGTCAGTTCCACCCGGATAGGGATACCGGGCCGGCCGCCGACTTTGATCAGGAACCGGCCGCGGCCGGGAGGCTCTGCCTCGTGCCCGGAGACCGGGTCCCATGCGGGTGGGTCCTGCCAGGACGTAAGCATCGACTGCTCCGCCAAGGAAAGAGGTACGGCGGAGGTGAGCAGGGGCATTTCCGCGCCCGGTAGGCCGCCGCAGACGACCATCCCGGAGCGTTCCACGAACCCCTTGGCCTTCATCTGATCCTCCGTCGACGCCAACGAGAGAAGGTCGGACATGGTGTGCGAGATCATCGCGAGCCCAACCCCGCGAGCACGGTTCAGCCGGGTGAGGGCATCGACGCGGTCGACCATGCCACGTCCTGCGCGGAGGGCGCGCCAGAGCTCGTCCAGGATCACGAAGTAGTGCCGTCTCGGTTCCAGACCGGCGTCCGCTAGCGCGGCGGCGACGTTCACGGTTCCGAACCCCGCCGACCAGCAGGCGAGCAGGATCGCGGCTTGCAGGTCGCCTTCGGAGTCATCGATCGAGGACACGTCATACACAACAGGCCGGTCCCTGCGCATGGGTGTCGTGGTCTGCTGGGAGAACACTTCCCCCAGCCGCCCGCCGGTCGTGAGTCCGATAAGGGACGCTTCGAGGTTCTCGGTGATGGCTTTGTACCGGGTGAGGTCGCCGCGGTCCAGGGCCACCTGTCGGATCTGGTCCGGGGCCTCCTGGATGACCCGGAGCAGGTCAGCGAGCACGGGAACACCGTCGTGGGTTTCATCGAGGTATTTCAACGCCCGGTCGATGATCGTTTCCTCCCGGTCGGTTGGCGGCTCCGACCTCAGGATGGTGAGGAGTGCGGCGATCATGGTGTGTCGGCGGCCGTGCGCGTCCGCGAGGACCTGGTTGGCGAGGCGTTGCAGCTTCGCTGCACGCACACGTTCCCCGGTTGCCTCCCCCAGCAGCCGGTGGGTCTCTGCAGGGCTGGTCCCGGAGGTGGCCTGAGCTATCAGCGCGTCAGACAGGAGGAGAGCATCCTTGCTGGCGGTTGCGAGTCGGGCGGCGGCGTGGTGCGCTTCGCCAGGGTCAAGGATGTTCAGATACCCCCGGCCACGGCCAAGGGTGATGACCTGCCCGTCGAGCGCCCGGATGAGGTCCACGTAGTCCGGTTTCAAGTCCCCGAGTACAAGCGGCAGAGTGCCGTACCCGGCAAGCCCAGCAGCCATCCGGCGGGTGAGGGAGGATTTTCCGAGACCGGGCAGGCTGAGCACGAACATGGAAGGGTTGGAAATTAGGCGCGCGCGCCTAAACCACGAGATCGGGTCGCAGCACACCGACGCCCCCGTGGCCAAATTCTTGCCCAAGGGTACGCCGATCATCGGCGTTCCGGTGCCGACGGAGAACGGGTACAGCCCGCACACCTGCACCGTCGTCGCCCGGAACTCATCCGCCGGTTGAATGCTCACAGCCTGCCCGCCACCACGACCCAGCCATCCCGTGGCCGTCGGCCGAAGCGGCCGCTTCGGCGAGGCCTTCCGGACGGCCTTTTTCTTGCCGCCCGCGTGCGGAATCCGGCGCGCCTTCTTCACCCGCTTCGTGACCTTCTCCCGCGCCAACGGGGAACAAGCCACCAGAGTGGCTCGGGCAGTCGCCGTCTCACCTTTTGCTACAGCCCTCGCCCCGGTTGAGTCCTCAGGCGGCAGGACACCGCTCAGGGGGTCAGGCTCCGCCGGAACAAAGCCGTCCGGGAAACCTTCTACGGACATGTGGTGGTCGTGGTGGGTGCGGGTTTTGGATGTGTCGTTCATAGTGAGCCTCCAACAAGGCGTTGTCCGGTGAAGATGTGGTTGACCGCCCACCGGCACCGGGCTCGTGAGCGACGGTGCCGGAGGATAAGGGGCGCCGGTCAGAGCGCTTCCCTGACTTCGTTCGGGATCCGCAGATGCCGCGGCAGGATCAGCCCAAGTGGGAGTGCGGCCGCGAACGCGGAGTCTTGCGACCCGAATGCTGGCCGCATCCGAAGCCTTGCCGCCGCGGTCAGGGA
This sequence comes from Subtercola boreus, assembly GCF_006716115.1. Lineage (NCBI taxonomy): Bacteria > Bacillati > Actinomycetota > Actinomycetes > Micrococcales > Microbacteriaceae > Subtercola > Subtercola boreus. The sequence continues at coordinate 80,019 of NZ_VFOO01000002.1, forward strand.
GTCAATCGCCGCGCGTGCGTCCGCCTCGTGCGCCTGGTCGGTCGTGGTTGCGGTGACGATGAGGCCGAAGTTCATCAGCCCCGCCCCAGACGCCTCCTCCGAAGCCGTCGCCTGAGCGGAGCGGGTAGAGAGTGTCGAGCGTGCGGTGGGTTTGGTTGAGGCGGTGCTGTTGAACTGCGCCGCATTCAGATCCGCCTCTACCAAGGCTGCAGCGCGGGCCGGGTCGATAGGTCGGTACAGCAGTGTCACGCGTTTGCGCGCAATGTCACGGTGCGGCGCCAGGAGGCGGGCGAGGATCCCGGACTGCACGACACCTCGAGGCGGGCTCGTCATCGTCCACGACGTCGACACCGCCCCGTCATGCCGGTACGAGTCCCAGTGCGCCTCTGCCGAGGCGGGCCCGACATCCGTCCACGTCAGGTCCGCGGTATCTCCCGCCGCTTTCGCCTGATCGATCAGCAACGCCGCGGCCGGGTCGTATGCCACCCGGATGACTTCGCAGAGCTCCTGCGCCCCGAGCGGCCGGGCAGCACCGGCACCGGTGGACGCAAGACTGGACGTGAGCCCGGGGATGCGGGCGGCGAGATCGGTCGCTACTTCTGCGGCGTTTCGCCTTTTCCCACCGATCCGTGACGTTGCCGAGAACGTAAGTGCGATGTAGGCGCGGATCGTGGCGGACCCGACCGGGTAGGACTGCATCACTTCCGTAAGCATCGCCCGGGCGAACTCGGGTGCGTCAGGGTCCATGGACCCTTCCACTTCTCCGCGGAGCCGGGTTCCGGTGTCGGGTGCGGTCTCGATCGTGACCGATGCCGCCTCGATCCCGGGTTCGTCGCCGAGGTTCGAGAGCCAAATGCCGTATTCCGCGACCTGGTTGTTGACCTGCTCCTGATCCACCAAAGCGGCACCGTCCGGCTCGGTTGCGAGAACGATCGTGAAGTGCCGGGTCGCGGGGGTGCTGATCAGCGCGAACCGGCGGCCGTGTGAGTCGTCCCACTCGGTGAGCTGCGATGCGGCGGCAAGGCCAGGGAGTTGGAACGTGCCCCACTTCGCCCGGCCGACGGGGCCGGATCGGTAGACGTTTGCTCCTTTGAATTTGGTGCGTAGCCAATTCACCCGGACGACCGTCCTTCCCAGGGCTGATTGCCCGTGTTTGTCTTTCACTGAAACGGTGAGCAGCACCGCGCCGAAGATGCCTGCGACCATGAGCGCCGGGCCGAGCCCTGCGAACATGGACGCGACGATCGCGGCGACTATGCCTACGAACATGACGATCGTGGCCAACTGGCCCAGCCCGCCCAATCCTGCGGTTTGGGGTTTCCGCCAGTTGCCGTAGGTGCGTGGTGCGGTGACCGGCGGGGTGGCTGTTGTTGTGGTCATGGGTTAGCTCCCGTTCTCGTTACTGCCTGTCGCGTCAGCGGTCGCCGCTTTCACAGCGCCCGCTGCCGCTTTCGCGCCGTCCGCGACTTTTCCAGCAGCCGCGACGCCGATACCTACCGGCCCAGCCGCCGCCGCAGCGCCACCGGCAGCCGCGCCCCCGGCCGCGGCTCCGCCGCCAGCGGCTGAGCCGCTACTTGCAGCGCCGCTCGCGACCGAACCGCCACCAGCCGCAGCGCCACCCGACCCGGTGGCCGGCGAGAAGCCACCCTTCGCACCGGCGGCGGACGCACCGCTACCCGAAGGGCCATCCGTATTGCCGGCACCGCCACTGCTGCTACCGCCGCTGTTGCTTGCGCGGATAGCACCGGTGGCCAGCTCACCGGCCCCACCGATCGCTGCCGCACCGAGTAGCAGCCCGGCTCCCCCTCCCCCGCCACTGCCAACGGAGGAGACGGCGGGGATCATGAACCGCATCAGCGCCGGTAGAGCGATGAGGGCGATGAGCATGAGCGCGAGCCCGGTGACGATCTGGAACAGACCCGTCCCGTCGGATTTGAACAGGTCCGTGCCGGTCATCCGGAACGCGGTCGCGTAGACGATCGCGGCGGCGGGTTTGTAGAGGATGAACGCGATCGTCCACGCCAGCACCTTCTTGAACCATTGCCGGCCGATTTCGGTGTTCGTGAACGACGCCGCGATCGGGAAGATCCCTGCGAGGAGGACGAGCATCGCACCGCGGAACACCATCAGAGCGATCTGGATGTACGTCATCAGCACAGCGAGAAGCCCCATCAGGAACAGGCCGATCAGGCCGATAGGTGAAAGGGTCGTCAGGCCGATCATGGCGGCGACGTTGGTGCCGAAGCAGTTCGATTCCCCGTTCGTCACATCACAGTTCGTTGCGCTGTTGAGGATCGAAACGGAGAACTCATCCCCTGCGACCGTTGCCAACCGGATCACGACCAGCCCAGCACCCGCGACGGCGATCAGGGTGAAGATCCCGCCCATGAGTTCCTTCAGCGGGGTGGCGCGTTGCGTCCACGCCATCCGTGCGGCAGCAATCAGGATCGACAGAATCGCAAGGCCCGCGGTGTACCACTCCAGGTGTTGTTGCACCCAGCCGACGATCGAGGAGGCGTTGCTGCCGCGCATGGCTTGGGGCAGGAACCCGGCGACCAGGGCGGAGGCGGAGGAGAGCAGCACGACGGCTATCAGGATGATCCCGAGCCTGCCGAGGTGGGCTTCGCCATCCCCGTGCCGGCGGCGGCTTGCCATCATCACGCCTGCCGCGATCAGCGACACAACCGCGATACCCGCCCCCACCCAAGTGACGTAGCCGAGGATCTGTTCGAACGCCGCCGACCCGGCAGGGACCCCGCCGCCGTCTGAGCTTCCGCCGCCGTCAACGACCGTCACCGGGGACGGGACCCGCACCCACAGGGTGCCAAGAGACGCGAGAGCTTTCCCGAACCCTTCGAAGATGTTGTTCACGAACTGTTGCAGTGCGTCGTTGGAGGCTTTGGAGATGACATCTCCGACTCCTTCTCCGACTCCGCAGAGGATGTCGCCGAAATCGCATGCCATGTCAGATGCCCGCCCACGGTGTGTATCCGCCGAGGCTCTGCAGCGCGGAAGGAGGGAAAGGTGAAGTGCCGTCGTCGGCAGATGAGATTTTCCAGTCGCCGTCCAGCCATACGGCGGCCGCGGGGACTGAGACCAGCTGACCGGTGTTTGTCCGCCACGCGAGATCGACAGTGACTGCCGACCCGTCGTAGGAGAGGACTTTGAAGCCAGCGATCTGCGCGCTCAGTCCCCTGGTCGCTGATGTCGACGTCTTCGCAAGAGCTGCGTCCCGGCCGGGGCCGGGTTCTGCGAGCTGCTCAATCGCGGCTTTCGCGATCCGGGCGTCGGTGCCGAGCGCCCACCAGTTTGCAATAGCGAACAGCGCACCTTCCGAGGTGTGCGAGTAGCAAGACCGGACACCGTCAGCGCCTGTCACACCCGGACCGGCGTCTGGTGCGTTCGGTGCAGCGACCGTCCCGATGATGCTCCACTTTGTTGTCGGTGCGGAGGTCAGGGTCGGCGCCGTCTCGTAGCCGGCCAGCCCGCACACGCTTGCCGCGGCCGGGTCGATCGTCGCGGTGGCGGTGACGCCCGGTGTGGAGGCGGCGACCGGGTTGTTTTGGTCGCCGCCTCCACCCTGGGAGGTGAATGCGAGCAGAACAGCCGCGCCCGCGAGGGCGCCGACCGTGATCGCGCCGAAGATGAATCCTTTGCGGGTGAATGGGTTTCGCGGTTCTGCGTCGCTCATGACGTGCCTTTCCTGTGTGTGGGGGTGGGGTGTGCGGTTAGGCGCCCATGAGGAAGCCGACGATGGTGAACGCGGCGGAGATGATGATCACGCCGACGAGGAGTCGGCCGAGCCAGCCTCCGATTTCTCCGCCTTCACCACGTCTGGCGGAGACGGTCATGGTGACGCCGAGGATGATGAGGCCGACGACGGCGACGCCGAGGCCGAGCCATTTGGCCCAGCCCATGATCGTGGTGAACGCCTCGAACCCGGGGGGCATGGTGCCGGCGCCGGGGTCGGGTACTGCGCCGTGGACGGTGACCAGGGCGCCCGCGGTGGTGATGATGTCGCCTGCAGCTACCAGAAGAGACATGAGTAGTTCCGTTTCTGTATTTTTGGTTGTCCACCACCGCGGTCGCGGGGTGAAGAATGTAGGGCCCCGAGGCTTGGGTGTTATGGGTTGGCGACGGGGCCGTCGGTGAAGCCGACGTCGAAGTGCAGATGGTTGGTGGTGTCTTGGAATTGGGTGATGTGGCTGTACGTCGCCGTCCGGCATTGCGCCTGCCCCGCACGAGATCCGGCAGGCACGAGCGGGTCGAGGATCGAGAGCAGTTTCATGGAGTCCGTGTCGCACCCGGTGAGGCCGTGGCCGTTTAGGGAGTAGAAGTCCACGGCGTGCCCGCCGCCGTTGATCCAGTGCGCGGACTCGGTGCCTGCGCCTTCGATGGAGCCGGTGCATTGCCGGTTAAGGTCCGAGACGCCGACCTGACCGAAATTGTTCAGCGCGATGGTGATGACCTGCAGGATGCGCACGTCGATACCGCAGATGCTCGAGGCGGACCCGTCAGCGACCCCGCGTATCTCGGCGGCGTACCGGTCTTCTGCGAGAACGAGCTTCCCTGCGCCCATCGCCGCAACTAGGTTCACGGCGAGGGCTTTCGCGTCACCGGAGACAGCGCAGCCCCCTCCCCCGGCACCGGCCGGACTACCGCCGGTCAGGAAGGTCATAATTGCTACCGCGTCGGCGCGGAACTGTGTGTAGTAGTTCGGGTCTGCGTTGCCCTGCACAGCGTTGATCGTCAAAGACGGGTCCATGCTCTCCCACCCGGCGACACCGGGGAGGCGGGCAAAGAAGAGGGACGCCGAGCTGGTCGGGTCCATCCGCTCTGCGACACTCCCCCAGAAGCTCTGCTGCTGGAACAGGCCGATCGAGTCAGCGACCGACCCGTCAGGGTTGATCGCCCCGTCGCCGTAGTCGAGGTTCCGGAGGGTTGACTCCCCTATCGCCGCCTGGACACCGATGGTTTGCGCGGCCGCCGGCAGGCCCAGAGTGACGGCCGCGTTCGCGATCAGTGCAGCATTCACGAGCTGGTCATGCGTGTACGCACCAACCGCAGCGTCGGCCGCGATCCCGTCAACGTTGATCTGAGTGCCCGAACCGACCGTGCAGGCAGACGCGGAATCGCCACCGAAGAAGAGCACCCACATCGACAGCATGACGACTAGGACTGGGACGAGGACGACGGCGAGAATCCCGATGCCCCCCTTACCGGCGGCCACTATCAGTCACCAGCTAACGGAATGACCTGCTCTACCAGCCACGGGTCGGTCACCTCTGGGCGGTTGACGTACACGGAGTAGTCACCACTGTCCGTCGGGACGATAACCCGAATGGTGAATGCGCCGTCACCGTCACGTACCCGCGCGTCTCCGGTCACGGCCCTGCAGGGCACCCTTGCCGGGTCAACGGTTCCGTAAGCCACCGCAGCCGTCTGACTGAGGAACGGGTAGAGGTTATTGATCCACGTCTCGCGATCGAGGGCTGGGCGGCAGAACGCCGTTACGACGGCAGATGCGATCGAGATTGCTTCAGCCCCGACCTCAGGAGACGTCGGCGGCTGGTCCGCGTCGTGCGGGACAGACGCTGATGGCGAGACGGACGCGGGTGCCGAGTGCGGCTGTCCCTGTGCCTCCGACGCAATCCCGGGGGTGTTCGCCGTCCGCTCCCCCGCTTGGGAAGTGCATCCCAACAGTAGGGACGCAAGAACGCCCACAGCAACCAACCGACCAACCCGATTTCGAAGCATTTGTCGGTCCCTTCTACGTACGGCGAACAACTTGAGCTCAGATGGGCAAAAACCAATATGAGCCTGTCTATCCCTTTTTGACCTAGGCAATAAAGAATTGCCCTACACATCCAGTTTGATTATAGGTGGCAATTTGTGAATGTCCACGCACAGTCTCTAGACGACATAGGCCATCGAAATAGCGGCCGGATCCCCACGAAACGGCGCAAGTCGGCGCTGCACAGGGATGGTGGCCGCGGAATAGGTGCCTTCGGCCGACGCATCCTGGGGTGGAACGTCACCCTCTGCAGCCTGGAAAATCGGTAACTTAGTCGAATGGACAGCTTCGAGTACCGGAAAGAGCTTGCGAAGCGCGTCAACGCCCTCGTGGTTGTCTACGAATTCGAGACAGAGTCATCCCTCAAATTCGCTACGGTCCAAACTGCTCTCGATGAGGTCGGCGTCTCCATCAGCCGGCAACGATGGTCCTACATCAAGACTGGTTCAGGGTTCGCGGTGAAAGATCCGGCATTGCTGGAAGCAATCGCGAAGTTCTTCGGGGCTGATTCGGAATTCCTATTGGACCTCTCATCCCCGCCCGGTGACGAGCTGCAACGGCGCATCGATCACGTCATCCGGCTGCGCCGCGCAAATGTCGCGAAAGTCGCGACACGAGCGCTCGGGCAGCTCGACCCGGAGCTTGCGGAATCACTCGTCCGAGCTATTGAGGAAAGCGCCGATCCTAGCGAGTCGCGCAAAACCCTCGACCCGATGGATTAGCCAACGCGAGACGCTGGAGTTCTGACGCTCGACCCATTTGCAGCCCTCCCGCACAGTTGCGGAGAGGTGAGAGGAAAACCATGGACAAGCATGTTGAAAAAGTGCTCGACCAGGTCGGCGCCGCACCCGGCGACGACCTCGAGACAGTCCTTCGGAAAGTCCAGGCAGTCGTCGGCATGCCGCTGCGCTTGGAGCGGCCGATGCACGAGTGGACCGGCTCAGCGCTCACCGCAGCGATGGCGTTCCACGAGCGCCACATATCGCTCTTCTACGCACCCCACCGCTCCCTGGTGTACCAACTGCACTGCATCTACCACGAGCTTGGTCACGTCCTTCTGCAGACAGAATGCCGACACATTTCCAAAGCAGAAATGAGCGCTCTCTCGATCCCCATCGAGGGCGTCATCACGGCCTACGCGCGCAAACTGAATCCAACCGAGACCATTGCCCCACGCAACTTCGACCTCCACGAAATCGACCGCACCAGACTGACGCCGGCAGCGCGAGACTTCGAAGCAGCTGAAGAGATGGTTGAGAACTTCGCATACGCCCTCGCAGCCCGAATCCGCGAACGGCCCCTCTCGCGCATGGGCGAGGTCTTCGCTTGAAACAGTTCGCGGTCATCGCTTTCGCGATCCTCCTCGTCCTGCTTCTCACGCGCCTCTCTTCGCTCAAACGACCCTCCGCCCGCCCCGCCTGGCTCGCTACCTTTTTTGGCTGCCTAGCCATCATCTCCATCGGCGCCGTCTTCCCACTCCCCCTCGTAGACGAGGTACTAGGCGGTACCAACCTCATCAATCTTGCGCAGAGCTTCCTGACCGTGACCGCTTTCTGGTTCTTCCGAGACGCGGTGAGCACGTTCTACCAGAAGCCAAAGCTCCGCTCGCGGTGGACGCTCCTCTTCATAGTGATCGCGATGGCCGTCCCATTCCTGTTCATACACGACCGCGGACCGACCTCAAACACGTTCATGGCCGACCATGTCGACCAACTCGGCAACGTTCTGTACAACACCGTCTACATGCTCGCAGTGGCGGTGATCGTTCTTGATCTCATCCACCTTCTCCGGCGTCCCGCCGACAAGATTCAGACCGTCTTTCTGATCGGACTCATCCCTATTCCGGCCGCATGCGCCGTGGAGATCGCCTACGTCGTAACGGCCCACCTGTCACCGTACTGGGGCGGAGCTCAGCTGCTCGCAGACGCCTTCTACCCCCTCTTCTACGTTGGAGTGTCGATCGTCGCGATCGCATGGACAACGGCAATGGTTCGTGAAAGAGCTGTCCTCGACCGCATCCTGTGGAAGATCAGGTCCGCACAGGTCGCGTTTCTGCTCAAACGTTCCATCCCGTCTGCCCTTCGGGCGTTCCGGAGCAAGAAGCCTGACGAGCTCGCCTACGCTCTGTCAATCCAGATTCGCAATCACGAGATTCACACACAGATCCCGCTCAATTACCGGCAGGAGCGCGCGGTGGCTCGACTCGAGTCGCGCTTCCAAGATCTCAGCGCCGCGGATCTAACAGCAGGCGTTCGGTAACTAGCTTCTCAAACCGGGGACGGTCGACGTTCCACTCCATCGTGTGGAGAGCGCCCGTGAACTCGACCAAGGTCACGAGATCTGGATTCACATCCCGCATTCGACGACTGAGCTCGATTGGAACCTCGTCATCATCGGAGGAGTGAATAATCAACGCCGGCACCGACAGCTTTCGGCGTGATGTCCAATTCAGGGCGTCGAAGTCGATTGCTGCGGGTAAGCCAATAGATCGTGCGAAAGGGCGCCAACCCAGCGCCGAGATGACCGCGGCAGAGACCCACCGTGGTATTCGTGCGATCTTCGCTCCGAAGGTAATGACCTCCGCCCAATCGGTCACGGGACCGACCAGTACAAGATCCGAGATCCGACCGCGATTCAGGGATTGATCGGCCACCCTTAAGGCAATACCGCCTCCTTTCGACCAGCCCATCAGTGTTACACGTTCCGCCCCATGTTCGAGCGCAAACTCAACTGCAGCATCCACATCCGGCCACTCAGTCTGCCCAAGCATGCTTGCATTTTTCGGCACAGCGGGCCCCACCCCGTCGCCCCGATATGACACAACCAAGGAAGTCACCCCGGCGGCAGAAGCAGCGACAACTCCCCGTAGCGGCGAATCCCGCACAACTCGCAATCCGTGCACATGGATGACCCAGTGTTCGCTTTGGGTGGAACCAGGAAACAACCAAGCCGGACAGTTACCAGCTGACGATTCGATGATTACCGGTGACCACGGAAGATCAACATCCTCTGGCGAGGTCCAAACTATTCCGATCCACTCAGCAGAGCCCATTTCCAAGCGGCCCCCCTTCTCAGAAAGGATTCGGCGCGTGACCGTGCGGGCTCGGGGATCCAAGCGGACCACCTCACCAATCACCGCGTGGTTTCTTCGCTTGTTTGTCCAGCACGCATATAGGCCCGGAGCAGTTGTGGCAGGTGTTTGCTCGAATGTAGCGAAATCTCCGTTACGACTCAGGCATCCCACTGTTTTTGGTTTCCAGGGCAGGACCACCATTCCTGCAGAAACGCGTAGTCCAACCCAAGCCAATACCGCCAGCATGACCGGGCCGAACAACAACTTGATGAACCCCATACTTACGAGACTATCCACTCATCGCGACCTCGTGAGAGGCTAGGCAAATTCTATATTGCCCGGGTCATTTCGTATATGGTTAGACGGTGGTCAGTGCGAAGTTGCCAACTAGTTACACAAGCAGGCATTCTGCTCGTGGTAAGTCTCCCCAGCTGACTCAAGGCTATTGCTCCGAAGTCATGGGAACGGGTGCCTATGCAAACCGAATCAACGGCATGGCTGAACCGCGTCCACTTCGCCCTGATTTGAGTTGCGAGACGCTTGGACGCACTTCGGATGAGACACGCCGCCCGCCCTTCGCCGTGTATGCATACATTAACGGGAGCATTGCGGGTATGAGCGCAAACCGAGGCAGAGTTCGACGTCCAGACAACGTTCCTACAGTGCTATTGCAAGCCCGCGTTTCGCCCGACATTCGGGACGAAGTCTCCGCCGCTGCCGCTGCCAGCGGCGTCTCGCTTGCGTTCTACCTCGAAAGTCTTCTCAAGAGAGATCTCGCCGAAAGCGGACGTCTTCCCATCTTTGAGATCCGTCCGCAACTGGAGGAGCTGCCCATCGACCAGGTCGCTTAAAAACGAAGGGCCCGTCGCGTCAACGACGGGCCACTCAAAGTTTCGTAGCTCAAACCCTCTTCGCTTGCCGGCCAACAGGTTAGAGCTAATCCAGATCACCAGCCCAAAAGGGAGGCTTCTCTATGTCCGTCACTATAGCAACATCGACTGAAAAGTACACCAGCTTCTTTGCGGGCGTGTCGTACGACCCCGCACGGGCGCCAGATCGTCAGGCTGAGCAACGTCGCTTCGCCTTCGCGCCGGCCCACAAGCTCACGATGAGCAAATCTGCTCTCGTTCCCTCGCGCACCTATCCCCGACGGGAGCTCCTTACGGCGACCGGTTAACGAAAATAGCCCGCCGTACCACCGGCGGGCTATTCCCAAGTCATGTAGTTCGAACCGTCTTGCTTGCAGGCGGGGGGTTCGAGCTAATTCAATCCACCTGCCCTTACGGGAGGCTTCTCTATGCCCAAAAGATTACCCCAGGCCGCGGGCGCATTGCCCGAGCGCCGTGTCGGCGTGTCGTCGACCCCAGCGACCGCTGAAGACGCGGATGAGACGTGGCGCGCTTGGGAGGTGACGCGGCGGTTGAGTCCGCGAGGCGCGGTGCGTGTGATGAAGCGTGATGCGTACGGGCGTCTGGATGAGAACAGTTACCCGAGCACGCATTTGGTGGGGCCGGTTGCGCCGTTGACGCCGTGGTGTCTGAATCTCGCTGATGATGCCGGGCTGTTCTGGTTGTTGTGTTTTGACTTCGATGGCAAGGACAAGCACGGTGTTGATCCGGATTTGATGGAGCTCGCGCACGATGAGTGCGACGCGCTTTCTGGCGTGTTGGCTGAGTTGTCGATCGAGCATGTGGTGTGCCAGTCCTCCGGGACGGGCGGCCGGCACATCTGGGTCGCCCTGACCGCCGGCATTTCCGCTGACGAGGTCGCGGTCCTCGGCCGTGCGGCGCGGGCGAACTATCGGACCTTGGACCATGGGATGTTGCACAACGCCCGGACCGGTGCCGCACGTCCCCCGCTTTCTCCGCACCGGGACGGTTCCGCCTCGAGCGTGCTCCGCGGCCGGATCGATGTTCTCCTTGCTCCGTCCACAACTGCAGGCATGGTGGCGGATCTTGCGCGGGTGCTGGACGTACGGAAGCCGGCGGTTCGGTCGGCCGAGTCGGTGCCCTCTGGCCCGGTCGATGCCCGGCACAGCGCGCACCGGCCGCTGGGCGCCTCCGGGACTGCGCATATGGCCACGATCGGAGGCGGCAGCAATCCGTCGTGGACGGGGTTCATGTGCCTCCTCGCGGCCGCGCACGCAAGTTGGCAGTACGCCGATGTGCAGCACGCCGCGAAGACCGCGCCAGGGATGGAGCATTATCGGAGCAAGAACACCGGCCGTGGTGGCCGCCGTACCCGAAGCGTGGCGGAGGCTGCGGAGCGGTTGGGTCGGCAGTGGGAGAAGGCGCAGCAGTACGCCGCGATCCAGCGCCCTCTCCCCCAGGCCGGCCGAACCCCCGCCGACCTCACCGAGCTGGAGGGCATCGTCCGGGCCGTGGACGCCGTCCTGAGCTCCTTTCAGGCCGCCCCCGGCCGATGGGACACGTCGGAAGCGGCGCAGTCGCAGCGCTCGATCCTCGCCGCTGTTGCGTACCTGTCCCTGCAGACCGGGAAACGCGTCGTCGCCGCCTCCATCCGCGACCTCGCCCTGATGACAGGGCTCGGCCGGACAACCGCAGCCACCGCCCTCACCGCCCTTGCAGGGCAGGACCTGCTGGCCCGGATCAGTACCAGCGATGGCGGCAACGCCGCCGAATGGCGGCTAACCCCGGAGTTTTCCACAGCATCAGGAACCGTCCGGTCACAACCACTACATAACCCCCGCCCCCCTACCGAACTTTTCAATACCAGAGCCGATCAGGTAGCAACGCTCGAGCAGTTGCTTACCGACCAACGACACGACTTGTTCACGCGCGCCGGCCTCGGCCACCTCGCAGGGAAGGTCTACGCATTGCTGCGCCACTCTCCCGCGCTGACTGTCGACTCCGCTGCACGCTTGCTCGGTGTCTCGACTAGACATACCATCACCGTTTTGAGCCGGCTACGCCACTACAAGCTGATCATCCGACATCCTGACGGCTGGGCAAGGTCAAAGAGAGACCTCAGAGACCACGCAGCCCGGCTGATCGGTGTCACGGGCCTTCTCCGTGATCGGGCGAACCGCTACCGGAATGAACGCGAGGTATGGGCATGGTGGTTGGCCGAAGTGAACCAGATGAACTCCGCGCCGACGCGCCGAACCAGAAGACCCCATGTGTCGAGCCGCACCCTTCAGTTTGTCGACGACCTTCCGGGCGAACGTCAATGGCCCCGCTACCCACGAGCTGCGGACGGTCGAGGCGATCACAGGGAGGCACGCTACTGGGCTAGCAACGGGATGTTGGAACCAGGATCGCTCTGGTACTCAAGCGCCGCGTGAGGCGAGGATTGGAGGTGTTTTCGTGAGGCGAGGTGTTTTGCGGATCGCTACGGGCCGTCCGAGCGGGCCCTGAATTGAGAGTGCGATGGTTGATTGCTATGTTGCTTCGGGATTGAGTGACTAACAGTCAGGAGGCATTTGGGCGCGTTTCCATTGGTGCTCATTTTGCAGCGAGTTGCCTGTTCTCTGTTCTAGGCATGGTTTGAAGTTCTTGCTTAGCAACTTCCGAACTCGGTAAGTTACAGAGTTGAGGATCCACTCAAGTAGTTGGTCACAGGGGCTTGCTATCTGCTAGTGCCGCAGTTAGTGATCCGTCCGGGCCTTTGTTACTCCGCAGGGAAGGTCTAAGCCCTGTTGTGCGTCTCCCCTGCGTGGCCTTTCGAATCTGATGCCTCGTCATTTGGGGTTCGACCAAATAGCTCGCCAGTACTTCTATCGGTCCCGATGCAGCAACTCGTGACTCTGTCAGTAGTGACCCTCGGATCCTGAATCCGCAGGTCGGCAGGCTCGTGTGCTATCGGTCTGTAGTCGTAACTCCGTAACTCCGTAACTCCGTAACTCCGTAACTCCGTAACTCCGTAACTCCGTAACTCCGTAACTCCGTAACTCCGTAACTCCGTAACTCTGGGAGTCCGGGAGTCCGGGAGTCCGGGAGTCCGGGAGTCCGGGAGTCCCAGAGTCCGGGAGTTCGTAACTCTGGGAGTCAGTAACTGCGTAACTCCGTAAGCCTGTAAGTTACTAAGTTCGTGACTCAGTGAGTTACAGACTTCGACACGCCGTCTTATCGCACACGAATTGAAGGCGTGCCGAGTTGAATGGTCTCATGCGTATTGTCTGCCTTGTCGGTCAGAAGGGTGGGGTCGGAAAGACCACGACCACAATGAATCTGGCCGCCGTGATGTCAAAGCACTCCCGGGTCCTTGTAGTCGACGTTGACCCTCAGAAGTCGACGACATGGTGGGCTGAGAATGCAGGAGATAACCTCCCGTTTGATTTTGCGGCGGACGTAGATCCAGGAAATCTAGCAAGGCTTCGCGAGCTTCCGTACGACACCATCTTTGTCGACACCCCCGGTAGTTTGGAAGACACGCGAGTTCTGGCCGCCGTCCTTGACGCTTCGGACTTCGTCATCTTGCCCCTAAATCCTGAGCCACTTAACACTCCTGCAATGGTCAGGACGATCAAGCAGCATATTGCTCCACGCAATCTTCCCTTTCGGGTCCTTCTCAGCAAGATCGACCGTCGCCGCGCCGGTCAGCTAGACGATTGGGAGCACCTCATAGACGAAGGTCTGAAACTGCCGCGATTCCGGCAGTACGTTCGGCTTTATGCGGCTCATGCAGACGCTCCCTTGGAGGGCCGCGTCGTGACCCAGTACGCGGACACCCGCCAGAACGCTAACGCAATTTTTGATTACACCCATGTTGCTATGGAGCTCATGGCAATTTGGTCTAACGAAGTCCCGAAAGAAGGGCCTGCTAATGGCAAGAGCTGATTTGTCCGCAATGCTAGGTCGGCTCGGGGAAGACGATTCGATCATCGACAGTGGTGTGCAGGGGGAGGAGCCGCCGACAGAGCAGGCTGGCCCCAAATCGGTGAAGAAGAAGTCTGCTCGCAGTAACTCAGACCCTCAACTTTCCGAGGGTGCTGCCAGTGCCCGAAGCAAAGATCCCAAGCAGCCGACCGGTCCGCTCTACATGCGACTCGAACGTAAAGAGACGCGCCTGCGCTCCGACCAGTACGCGAGACTCACAGAATACTCCCGAGCTCTGAGTCGGGCTAAGAACGAGGGAGGCGAACGGATCACGGAAAACACCCTCATTCGTGTCGCCATCGATTTACTACTGGAGCGTGCAGACAAGCTCCAGGGCTCCAACGAGGAGGAACTTCGTAAGTCTGTAAGTTAGTATGCTCTGGGCTGGGTGATGCAACTTGCAGGGCCGTTACCTGTCTGGCCGATGACCGTAGCTCACTCTCGCGCCTTCCGTGCAAGGCGTTCGCGGCATATCCTCCCTCGCGGTGCTCGTCCGGTATTCCACGTCCTGGCACTTCCGGCGCTCCCGTTCGCAAACGTTACCTTCTGCCAGACAGGCACAAAATATTGGTGGTGGAAGGAGCGAGAACCATGGGCGAGGCAACGGTGGTGGTCTATAGCAAGCCGGATTGTCCTGCGTGCCGGGCGACGTATCGGGCGTTGGACAGCCGGGGCATTCGGTACCGGGTGATTGACGTGACTGAGAGTGCTGCGGCGTTGGAGTACATCACCCAGGAGCTGGGTTACAGCCAGGCGCCGGTGGTGGTGGTCGATGACAATGACCATTGGGCAGGGTTCCGGCCCGACAAGATTGTGGCCCACACCCCATGAACACCCCAGACACCGGAAGTGACGACTACCGGGCGGGGTTTATTGCCGGGTACACGGACCGGCAGGCCGAGATCGACACGCTCGAGGACCTCGCTGACCGGTACTACCGGAAGGCGTACGGCGACGAACGCCGCATACCCGCCGACACTGTCACCCGCGCGGAGCTCGAGCAGCGCCGCCAACTCGCCGAACCACCCATCGAGGTCACCCGGGCGGCCGCCCTGGCCTCCTGGGGCCTCACCAACGACACCCCTGCCGCCGAGAGCGATCAGGCACCCACACCCACTGCCGGCGAAGACCCGCCGGCGAGAACGACTCGGACAGCCAGGAGGCGCCCTGTGAGTAGTAGAACGATCATCGGTAATCTCGCGGTCGACCCGGAGGTCGTGCAGGCCGGCCGGGTGAAGATCACGAAGCTTCGGGTGATCGAGGACACCGGGGGGTGGCGGGGTGGGAAGTACCTGCCGCACCCGGATGCGACAACCCATTTCGTTGAGGCGAAGTTCGAGCTCGGAGAGAACACGGCAGCGACCCTGCGGAAGGGTGACGCGGTCATCGTCGTCGGACGTGAGCACACCGCCAGCTGGGGACCAGAAGGTGCGAAGAGTTACGGGCGTGTGGTCGAGGCTGATCATGTCGGTGTGGACCTCAGCCGCGCCACAGCCGACGTCCGAAAAGTCACCCGAGACGGCGGCGACCGGTAGTGGGGGAGGGGCTGGTGTGTGCCGGGTCTGGCCGCTGCCTTCGATGACTGGGAGGATGCAGGTAGGAATAGTGTTGTTGTGCTCGACCTGACGTCAGAGCAGGATGCCCGCTACGCGGTGTTAGTGAACGCGTTGGCGGATTACGCGACCACGCTCGAGCACCAGGCCGACGACGAGCACGACCGCGAACCCGGCAGCTACACCGAGACCGGCTTCAAGCGGGACGCCGCCACCGCCCGGGCCTTGATGGCTGAGATCGAGCAGCAGCTCGAGGCCTGACCCTCACACCCGGGCAGCACCACGTTCCGTGTTCAGTCGGCTGCGTGGTCGAGGCGAATATCGGTGCGTGACACAAGCGGCACCCACCCCGCCCGAGGTTCCTCAGCGCGCGCTGCGGGGACGGGGACGAGTTGGTCTGCTGCGGCGAGCTGGTCGAGGTTCAGGGTGGTGAGTGCGGCTATGTCGCGGATGGAGACCTGGTAGGTCTTGTACGGGCCAAGAGGCGGCGGGTTCCCCGCAGCTATCGCCTTCTCGGTCAGATCGGTGCTCGTGAGTTCTGGTGTCTGGTCGAGGACGTACCCGGTCGCCTGCAACTCGAACTGGCCGTCATCGGCTGCGATAGTCCAGGCGGCGATCTTCCAGAACTGTCGGGGGATCCCGGTGCCCCGGTAGACCGGGTCGCCTGGGTCAAGGACGGGTCCGGTGAACACGCTGATCTTCTGTTCGTACACGCGGGCGTAGTCGAGGACGTAGTCCTCAAGGCCCGCCCAGAGCTCCTTGGACTGGTTGAACTCGCCGGCCTGCGGGGCGCAGTTCGTGTACGCGAACGTCGACAGGTTCGCCGCCGTCGCGGTGGCGGTGTCTCCCCAGACCGGGTCACGGCGGCGGACCTGGTGGCCGCGGTCGAGGTCGTTGTTCGCGTACACCGCGGGCCCTGTCTGTTCAGACGCCGGGATGCGGGGGTCGAGGTGCCAGTCATCACCCCGCTCGATATCGAGCAGCTGCTTCCCGTCGATGTTCACCCCGGTCGCCGCCGGCAGGCGCCTTACTGGGTCCTGCAGAACGGTGAAGTGAACATAGGGCAGCACCCGCACGTCTCGGCCTGCGGGCAAGGTCGGGAACGGCAGAGGGATGGGAAGGAATGTGGGGGAGTAGCCGGCGGGCGTGGTGACCATGCGCTCAGTAAATCACCGACCACGGGCTCTCGGACGACTGTTGTGGTGAACACGCGGGATTGTGTGGGGTGGCGAGATGAACGTTTTCGATTCACGTGTATCCGTCTCGTCAGGCACAATTCCCCGCGGACAATTCCGGTCCAGGTCCTGAGTTGGCACGGCTCCAAGGAGGATCTGAGAGGATGAGGGTCCAACTACGGACGCAATGAGATGAGGGAGGGGCGTGTACGTGAAGCAGCGGACTTCCCGTCGCCCCCTTCGAGTACTGCTCGCGAGTTTCTTTGTCGTCTTCGCTGCGATCGCTCTTGTCGTTCTGCACACCAGCGCCGCTGAGCCAGTCGCTTCCTCGGTGAGCGTCGACATCGGTCACGTCGATCAGGCCGCCGGCTCACAGGCCAGCGCTCAGGATCTGGTGACGGGGGTGGCCGATGGTCTCCTTGAGTGTTTGAGTGTCGAGATGTTCTGCATGGCGGTCGTTGTGCTTTTCGCGTCGCTCGCAGCGGCCGCGGCGAGGACTTTTCGCTTACTGAGGGAACCGCGAACCGACACTTTGGTCCTTCAGGACGGTGTTGAATATCCCGTCAATACGCCCGCCATGACCGGGGTGCTCCGCAGATAAGATCCGCTTTCCCGTCATTCCCGCCCACGTGAGCGGGGCTCCTCGACGTATTGGAAAGCAGCATAACTATGCCCGCCAGGGCTCTCAAAACAAACGGCACTTGTCGCCGCGCATTTAATCATCGTCCTACAACGGGGCACTCCCTCAGCGCGCTCTTCGCCCGTTGCGAGACAGAGCGGCTCCCCCCAGACAACCCTCAGAGCCTGCCCAAAGCTGCGCCCACCGACCACTTTTGGCCTGACCTGGGCCTTGCTCGTCGACGCGCGCTGAGAACGGGTGAGGGCAGGGGTTTGAGATGACATCTGTTCGGTCAGACACCAGTCCCCGCCGCCCCCAGGACCACGTCGATTCCGATCTGATCGTTGCGGGGCCTGGGTGGACGGGGCCTTCGAGTTGGTTTCGGTGGGCGTGGCGGCAACTTACGAGCATGCGAACCGCGCTCTTTCTTCTTCTGCTTCTCGCGTTGGCTTCGATCCCTGGTTCTCTTGTTCCGCAGCGGACGGCGGACCCTAACGGCGTCATCCAGTACTTCGCCGACAACCCGCAGATCGCACCCCTTCTGGATACTGTGCAGGCGTTTGACGCGTACTCGTCTTTTTGGTTCTCGGGGATCTACATTCTGCTGTTCGTCTCTCTCATCGGGTGTGTGATCCCGCGCGCCACACACCACTACCGCGCGATTCGCGCTCAACCGCCACGGACACCGTCCCGCTTAGGCCGGTTGCCAGCATTTGATACCGTCGCCGCCCCGGACGCTGTCTCGGATGAGCAGCTACATGTCAGCGCGAAGGCTGTCCTCCGCCGGCGCGGGTACCGAGTAGCGACTTTCCAATCCGCCCAGGAAAGGTCCGTGTCCGCGGAACGGGGATATCTCCGAGAAACCGGGAATCTTGTGTTTCATGTCTCCCTGGTCGGTCTTCTCGCTGCGGTCGCGGTCGGTGGGCTGTTCGGTTACGCCGGTCAGCGGGTCGTGATCGAGGGGACCGGGTTCGCGAACGCGCAGGCGTCGTACGACTCGTTCACGCCTGGGCGCTGGTTCGACCCGGCGACCCTCGACCCATACACCCTGACCCTTGATGAGTTCACGGTGGACTACGAAACACGGAACGAGGGGGCGCTAGGCCAACCGCTGGAGTATCAGGCTGCTGTGACAGTCAACGACCCGGATACCGGATCTACGTCCTCGGATGTGATCAAGGTGAACCGGCCGTTGGAGCAGGGCGCGAACGATGTGTTCCTGCTGGGTAACGGGTACGCACCGGAGATCACCGTCCGCGACAACACTGGCGCGGTGATCTTCTCAGAACCTGTCGCGTTCCTACCTCAGGACAGTAACCTCACCTCCCTCGGTGTAGTGAAAATTCTGGACGGCCTACCCAGCCAGCTCGGGCTGATCGGTTTCTTCTACCCCACCGAGGCGACGAGTGATACAGGGGCGAAGTATTCATCGTTCCCTGACCTCATCTACCCGGTCATGACACTGAACGTTTTCGAGGGAGATCTCGGGGTGAACAACGGCAGCCCGATCTCCGCCTACTCCCTCGACACCAGTAACCTGACCCAGCTCACGGGCGGGGCGTCCGGTGCGGAGTCGATCCAACTGAAAATCGGAGAGTCCGCCGACCTACCCAACCAGATGGGCACGATCAGCTTGGACGGCGTCCGCCGGTTCGCCTCGTTTGACATGTCCTCCGACCCAGCCCAAGATGCGGTCCTCGTCTTCGCGGTGCTGGCAACGGTCGGACTGCTCACCTCTCTCTTCATCCCCCGCCGACGCCTGTGGGTGAAGATCCTCACCCACAAAGACGGAACCCGAACGATCGAATACGCGGGACTGGTCCGCGGCGACGACCCGCACCTCCACGACGCGGTCGCTGCGCTACAGAAAGAACACCGGGAACACTACTCATCCGCGTCACGAACCGGCCCAACCGGCGAACCTGACCTAACCGAAAGCACAAAATGACGCTCTACTACGAACGAATGTGGCCGACACCCTGGATATTCGTCATCACCGCACTCGTCATCCCAGCCAGCATCCTAGTCTTCCTGCCCATCAACCCCCTCGCCGGATACATCACCGCAGGAGTCCTCTATGTCGGAATTGTCCTGTTCCTCTCCCTGACGTCACCGATCATCAGCGTCACCCACGAGACGCTCCGGGCCGGGCAGGCGGCCATCCCGGTCGAATTCACCGGCGAAACGCGATCGTTCCTGGCGGGCGAAGCCGTGCTCGAGCGGGGGGTCCACCTCGACGCGCGAGCCTGGCTGGTGATCAGAGGATGGATCTCCCCGGTGGTGAAAGTTACAGTCACCGACCCGGCGGACCCTGTCCCGTACTGGCTTCTCTCGTCACGACATCCCGACCGGCTCGAGGCCGCCCTCGCGGAAGCCAAAACCGGCGCGCCAGCGGACAGATGACCGGTGCCGTGGCTGCCCGGCGGCGGCACCCCGGCCCCAGCTCACGGTCCAGACATGTGTATCCGGTCGCGGCACTCCTGATCACCGCATGGAGCCGGTCAGGGGGCTATGGAGAGGAAAATAAAGGTGGAGAAGATCACCAGATGAACGCCGCCTTGCAGTCGGGTCGCTTTTCCCGGGACCAGTGTCAAGATACTCACCACGATCATCAGGACAAAAAGGACGATTTGGGTTGAGCCGAGCCCCAAGGACAGCGGCCCACCGAACAGCAACGACACGACAGCTATGGCCGGGATCGTCAGCCCGATGCTTGCCATCGCCGAGCCGAGGGCAAGGTTGAAGCTGGTCTGCATCTCATTCCGCCGTGCCGCACGGACGGCGGCGATCGCCTCGGGGAGCAAGATCAGCAACGCGATCACCACCCCGACGAACGCTGGCGGGAACCCGGCGGCAGCCACACCCGCTTCAATCGAGGGGGACTCCAGCTTCGCCAGACCCACGACGCCAACCAACGCCAGCAGAAGCAGACCCACACTGACCAGCGTCTGTCGTGCGGAGGGCGACTTCCCTTCAGAGTGTTCGGCTGGCACGGTCTGAGAGGGGGACGCTGTGACGGGGGCGAACAGGTCTTTGTGCGCTCCCGTCTAATTGGCGATGAACATGCCGTAAAGCACTAGCGCGGCGACCGCGACGAACGCGAGCTGGCTGGGTGTGAAGACGGGGCCGCTGGCTGAGGTGAAGGTAGGAAGGACCAACCCGAGGGTCGCGAGGGCCGCAACCGTCGCCAATGCCGAACCGGAACCCTCGGCGTTGAACCGGACCGTACCGTGACGGAACGTCCCAACGAGAAGGGCGATGCCGACGATGCCGTTCATTGTGATCATGACGGCCGCGAAAACGGTGTCCCGGGCAAGCGTCTGAGCCTCAGGGCCACCGGCCGAAACCAACGTGATGATCAGTGCGACCTCGATCACTGTCACTGATACGGCAAGCACGATCGACCCGAACGGTTCCCCGACCTTCGCCGCAATGACCTCAGCGTGGTGGACAGCGACCAGCACTGTTCCCGCCAGCAGAACACCGACAACGGCCACCATCACGCCGTCGAGTTCGCGGCCCCATAACACCAGCAACCCCAGCACCGCGACAATGGGCACCAGAACAGGCGCCAACGTCCTCCCGGTCGCCAAGTTCACCACTTCACCATTTCGTTACTCAATCTCGGTCCGGGCGACGGAGAAGGTTTCGCATGCGGCACGCAGCGATGCAGACGCATCGGCAGTGACTGTTGCGCCGCCCTCGACCACCTGCTGCAGTGGTACTCGCACCGTTGGGGCGATATTGCCTGATCCGGCGGCGACGATCAGGGTTTCCAGAAGTTTCAGGTCGTCAGCCGTGATGGTGCCGTCCTCGACGGGCGCGCAGATTTGCGCCGTCAACTGTCCTCCAGCTGCTGCCGCTGCGCTCGTGGCGACCTGGCCTGCACCGTCTGAGACTGCGGATGTGACCTGGCTGCAGCCGGCCAGGAGCACGACAACCGGGACGAGTAACAGCAGGACGGCACCCGATCTCATCCGTATCGACGATCGAGCTGCTAGGGACGCCGGACCCGCGCTATCCAAAAAGATCTCCCAACCAACTCTCCTTCTTCCTCGGCCGGCCCGAGGAGTGTCCGTCCCGGCCCGCGGAGTGTCCGTCCCGCCCCGAATCGTGTCCTGAACGATCCCGGCCCTCGTGAGAATTCCGATTCGCACCGTTTCCGGGTTGCGAGGGCGGTTGGCTGTAGGAACGCTCGATGATCTTGTCGAGCTCACCGCGATCAAGCCACACGCCCCGGCATGACGGGCAGTAGTCAATCTCCACTCCCGAGCGTTCACTCATCACCAACTGGCTGCCATCAACAGGACAAAGCATCGTCCGACCCCTTTTCGTTCAGAGTGCAGAAATTTGTCTGCACGACTGTTCATATGTGCACCCTAGCCGCCAATGCAGAGGAGAGTCTGTGAGCGCCAGCCGATATTCCACCGGGCGGTGGTCGCGAAACGATCGGGAGCTCTCGGTTTGCTGGAACGAACGAAGCACGCAGGTTCCCCGGATCTTCGAGAGAGTGTGTTGCCAGCTATCAAAAACATATGCAAGACTGTTCATATATTCATACTGAGGCGGGTGTCGTCCAGGGAAAGGACGAGGCCCTGTGGGTTCTGAACATAGCCACACGTCCGCGGTCAGTGCGGGTGGGCGTCACCGCCGGCCGCTGTTCATTGCGTTTGCGTTGACGGCGAGTTACATGGTCGTCGAATTTGTTGTCGGTTTCTCCATCAACTCCCTCGCCTTGATCTCGGACGCAGCCCATATGGGAACCGATGTTCTCGGCCTGGGCATGGCGCTGACTGCGATCACGCTCGCGGCCCGCCCGGCGACAACCCAGCGAACCTACGGTTTCTACCGACTGGAGGTCCTGGCCGCCCTCGCAAACGGAATTCTCCTCTTCGCCGTCGCGGGATACGTCCTTTATGAAGCGATCATGAGGTTCTCCGATCCGCCAGACGTCCCCGGTGTTCCGCTGTTCATCGTCGCCATCATCGGGTTGACCATCAACCTGATCAGTTTCCGGCTGCTCATGGCAGGTTCGAAAGAGAGCCTGAATCTTCGAGGCGCGTACCTCGAAGTGATGGGCGACCTGCTGGGGTCCCTGGGCGTCATCGTCGCTGCAATCATTCTGGTGACCACGGGGTGGCAGTACGCCGACCCGATCATCGGCGTCGGAATCGGCCTGTTCATCCTTCCCCGGACGTGGAAACTCACCTCTCAAGCTCTCCGAATTCTGATGGAAGCCGCCCCGAAACACATCGATTTGGAAAAGCTGACCGCAGCAGTCCTGGCCGTACCGGGTGTCGAAGCGGTGCATGATCTGCACGTCTGGACGATCACGTCCGGGATGGAGAGCGCAAGCGGTCACATCGTCGTCGGACGTGAATTTGAGTACCGCGACGTTCTCGAGGATGTGCTCGGTGTGCTCCGGGATGAATACCACATCGACCACACCACCATTCAATGTGAGCCGTCCGAGTTCGACGAGCACACCAACCCGGTGTGATGCCGCAGGCAGAGTACTCTGTGGTGATGGCCACACCAGCTCGTTCACGAACCGCTCCCTCTGGCGACGCTGCCGGACAGTCACCGCGGACCGTGGACGCCGTGCATGTGGCGTCCGTCCAGGCAGCGATGCCTACCGACGCCGACATAACCGACCTCGCGGACGTGTTTGGGTTGTTGGGGGAACCGAACAGGGTCCGGCTTTTGATCGCGCTCCTGGACGGGCCGATGTGTGTCCGCGACGTTGCTGCTGCCATCCACCTCAGTGAGTCCGCTGTGTCGCACGCGCTACGCCTGCTCCGCGCACATCGGGTCGTTGAGGTCAGACGACAAGGCCGTGTCGCGTTCTACGAAATCGCGGACGCCCATGTTCGGCACCTGCTCGAGGTCGGTCTGGAACACGTCGGACACACGATCCTGATCCATTCAGCTCCCGTTGAGCCTGAAGCGCAGTGCATTCCTGCGTCTCATCCCTGACGCTCGCTCAGGCGTTTCAGGTGCGCGTTGTACGCGTCGAACTCGGTGTCGCCGAGGAGATCTGCTTTGAGTGTTGCCCGGCGTGCTTTTCGGGTGTCGT
Source organism: Subtercola boreus (assembly GCF_006716115.1). Lineage (NCBI taxonomy): Bacteria > Bacillati > Actinomycetota > Actinomycetes > Micrococcales > Microbacteriaceae > Subtercola > Subtercola boreus. The sequence continues at coordinate 103,147 of NZ_VFOO01000002.1, forward strand.
CTCGTTCCCATCTCACTAGGAGAACGAGCAGGATGATCACTGACGGCAGTTCACCATACGACCAAGCAAGCCCACCGGCGAGCTGCTGATCTTTCAGCGGGTCGATTCCCCACCGTGCCGCAGACGCGAAGGAAGACACCAGAGGGATCGTCGACGTCATCACGATGACTCCGAAGAAGGCATGAAGCGGCATCTCGGCGAACACGTCGACCAGGCGCCCAAGGTGGGATTGGCGGCCAGGCAGCGGGTCGGAGGAGATCAGCGGGGCGGTGAACAGAAGCCCGCTGCCGAGGAAGAAGAGCTCCAACGCCAGATGCCCGCCCAACGTCTGCAGAAGAACGTCGGCAGTGTCGGTGAGGTAGAGCCCGTAGAACGCGGCCAGAAAAAGCGGAATCATCACAGCAGGATGAACCGCGACGCGCATCGGCCACGACCGCAGCAGCGTCAACGCGCTGACCAGGACGACTCGCCCGGGGCCGCGGTGCGGCATCGACCGCAGCAGCAGCGTTCCGGGTGAGCCGAGGACCAGCAGCACCGGAACGGCCATCATGAGAGTGAGCTGCTGGAAGATGAACACCGACAGCAAGACGAACCCGTATCCTTCAAGCCCGGCCCCCATCGTCACCGCGGTCAGGGCGCACCCGGCCACGAAACACAGCGTCCGGATCAGGGACCACGGTCGATGGGACACCCACTGGCGGGTCGCGCCCAGTATGTAAAGAATCCCCAGAACCACAGCGATCACCGGCAGGACGGGTACCGGCTGGAGGTTGGGGGCAAGGAACTGCTCAAGGCTCGGGGGGAGCACCGGAATCCAGGCAAGGTCCCCGAAGGGGCTGTCATCCATCACGCTGGAGGCGGGGTTTTACGGAATCGCCTCACCGCGAAGTACGCTCCGGCAACCACGATCCCGGCCCCGAGAACACCCAACGCGATGATGGGGGCAGCTCCTGGTCCCGCATCTGCGGCCGCGCTACCGGCACCTACCGCCGCGCTCCCGGACGTCGAGGGGGCTGGTTCTGTGCCTTCTGGTTTCGGTGTGACCGTGACCTGAATTGTGGCAGCAGGTGCCGGTGCGGGAGATGTTTCAGGTTCGGAGGTTGTGGTGGGCTGGACCGCATAGGTGAAGGAGTATTCCCCGGAGATGGGGTGCCCGTCGACGGAGACGGTCTGCCATTGCAAAAGGTAGTCGCCGGGCTGCTCGAACGAGACCGAGGCGGTGAGGATGTTGTCGGCGATGCTGACCTCCCCGGATACAACGTCCACCCCGTCTGCTCCTGTGACACGGATGATGGTGGTTGTCTCGAATCCGGACAACGGTGCTTCGGTGAAGGTCAGTGACACCTGATCCAACTTCGTCGTCACGGTCTCGCCGGCGGCAGGTATCGACTCGGCCAAAGCGTCGTGCGCAGACGCGCTTTGTGCGGTGAGGAGGGTGCTGCCGATGATGGCGATACAGGCGATCAGGATACTGACCCGTCGGCGACGGGCTGGGGGGTGGTTCATAGTTTTACTCCTGGCTGAGAGGGACGGCGGATAAGGCGGGTGCCGGTGGTGATGAGAAATAGTGTCCCGATGGTCAAGAACGTCACAGTAGCTACCGTGTGGTCGATCATCGGCGCCGGTTGCCAGCCGTCACCGATCACGCCGTACCATTCGGGAAGGAACACGGGGGCGGCTCCGACCAGCAGCACAAGGACCGCGACACCCGCACCGAGCACCGCCATCGCTGTCGCGGCCGTTCCCCGGGTGATGGGATGCGTCCGGGTCCGGTTCAGCGCGCAGACCAGCAGGCAGCCGGCGAGGAAGAGCTGGGTGGTGTTCCACTGGTGACCGACCGGGTCGGTGAGAGACCAATTGACCAAAAGCGGTGTGAAAGCGGTCAGCAGACACAGCACGAAGAGTGCTGCGGCGACGACGGGATGAAGGAGACGATCAACGATCCGCGCGGTGGCCGCTGCGTTCAACCACCCTCTGACCCCGCCGGTTCCGTCGTTTCTGACATCGGCTGTCCGGCTGATCAGGAGCAGAGGTCTACCGGCAATGATCAGAAATGTGGTCAGGGCGCCGAGGGCAAGGTGACCCGCAGCGTACGCGGTGAACAGATAGTTTTCGTACGCTGCCGGTGCGGCGTTGGTGAGATAGATGATGACAGCCCACCCGGCGACCCACCCGATACTTCGCCGGGCGGGCCATGCGGTGCCTGCCCGGCGGAGACGGTGAACACCGGCCGCGTATAACCCGATCACGAAGATCCCGGCGGTCAGCCAGATGGGGTCCACAGCGAACGAGTCAAGCAGCCGGGCCGGCGAGAACGGTAACGGCAACGCCTGGCCGGTGAGTTTCTCGGCCGTCGTGACGGCGATTGTTACCTCCCCGGCTGGCGGGGGAGTGCGGGCGAGAACGGCGGCCGCGCCGGAGGCGACTCCCATCAGTAACCCTTCGGCGATCACCAGCCGCACCCACACAGCATTCCACCGCCCCGCCTGTGCCGGGAGCCGGCTGATCAGCCAACGGCGGTGACCGTAGCCGGCCGCACCCAGAAGTACCAACACCACCATCTTCAGCCCGAGGATCACCCCGTAGTCGGTTGATACCAGCTCAGAGACGGAGTTCAGCCTGAGCGACGCGCTGATCGCGCCGCTCAGGGTAACCCCAATGAAACAGATCAGCGCGAGGAAGGAGAACCGTCGCAACAGGGGCCGGATAACATCCGGTCCGGCGCGGAGGTGGGTGATCACCAGGATGAGCAGTGTCCCGATCCAGGCGCCTGCGAAACCGACGTGCAACCAGAGTGCGGCGGCCGCGGTTCGATGCCCTCCAGCGCCGGCTGCGTGGCCTTGCAGTGCCAGCGGGATCAGAGCCGCGAACGCCACCACTGTCAGGATGAGGATGGGGACAGGTTTCCGGGAAGCGAACGCGCCCACGGAGATGACAGCGGTCAGCAGGATGGTGACGGTGTTGCTTTGTCCAAGGCTCACCTGTGTGAGGTATTGGCCGAGGGCGGGACCGAAGATACCGGCCCGGACGGGACCTGCGATGGTGATGAACGTCAGCACGGCGTAGACGCCCGTGAGGACCGACCAGACGGCGGCGCTGACGGCGGAGAGATCCATGGCCCGGCCTCGGGCCGGATCCCCTTCCGACAGGAAAGATCCTGCCAGCAGGAGGCCGCCGATGGTGGCGGCGGCTGCGAGATTGGCGAGGACTTTCACCAGCGGCAGCCCGTAGGTCACAGCTGCCCCGGTATCGACCAGCAGCGCCGGACGGTTGCCGAACACCCACGCCGACAACAGCGTGACGACGATCAGTGCTGCACCGACCAGGACGATCGGGGCGAGTAGTCGGCGGCGGCGTCCGGCAATAGGTTCCGGGAAATGGGGGCGGTGGGGTGCGGGTGCGCGGGTCACAGGGGGAGGATCACCGACCCCATCAGGGCCTGCAACTGGTAGAGCCATGCGGACCAGACACCGGTGAGCATCAGAATTCCAATACCGATCAGACCCAGCCCGCCGACCCGGTTGATGAGGCGGGAATGTTTCCGGAGGAATCCCAGCGCGCTGCTTGCCCATCCGACACCGAAGGCGAGGAGCAGGAACGGCAACCCGAGTCCGACGCAGTAGATCAGTCCGAGGAGCGCGCCCCGCCACGCGGAGCCGCTATTCAGGCTGAGGGCGGAGATAGCGGTCAGAGTGGGTCCGAGGCAGGGCGTCCAGCCCAGACCAAAGACCACACCCAACAGTGGTGCGCCGGCAAGACTCCCGGTGGTCTTCAGATTCAGTTTCAGAGTTCGTTGCAGAACGGGGATGTAACCCAGGAAGGACGCACCGGTGATGATGACGACGACTCCGAGGACGCGGACGATCAGGTCCTGCCACCGGATCAGCCACCCGCCGAGGGTTCCGAACAGCGCCCCATAGGCGATGAAGATCACCGCGAATCCGAGGACGAACAGCGCCGTGCCGAGCAGCAGCCGCCGCCGCGCCTTCCCGGTACCCTCATCAACGCTCCCGCCGAGGTAGGCAAAGTAGCCGGGGACCAAGGGGAGTACGCACGGGGAGGCGAACGAGATGAATCCGGCCAGTAAAGCCAGCGGGATCGCGAAGAGCAGCTGCCCGTAGAGCACGGTGCCGACGATGTCGCTCATGTGGTGTTTCCTGCGGTTCCGGGTTCGTTCAATACCTTCTGGATGAGCGCCTCCAACGTTGATCGGGCGAGGATTTGGCCGAGGACCCGGGCGGCGACCTTCCCGTCACGATCCAGAACAAGGGTGGTCGGGACCGCGTTCGGGGCGACCACTCCGCTGAACGCGAGAAGTACCGACCCTCCGGTGTCGATGAAGGACGGGTATGTGACACCGTACGTTTTCGAGAATGCCTGCGCGGTGGGCAGCTGGTCCCGGACGTTGACACCGAGAAATGCGACGCCGTCGGGGAGGAACTGGGTGTAGAGCGCTTGCAGGTCGGGGGCTTCGGCGCGGCAGGGCGCGCAGCCGGCGTACCAGAAGTTCACCACGGTAACCTGGTCTTTGTAGTTCTCGGAGGACGCACTCTGTCCGGTGTCGAGGGTGCCTGAGAACGTGGGAGCGTCGCCTCGCTCACTGGCCGGGATCTCGGTGACGGTGCCGTTGCCTGAGACGTAGTTCTTCCCCGTGCCTTCACGGTACTGATCGGCCAGATCGGTGTTCGCGCATCCGGTGAGTATCACGGCGGCAACCAGCACCCCAACGGCGCCTGTCCGGCGCCGCATCATCGTGTGGTTTGTCATGGGGTGAGGGCCGCATCAAACAGGGTGCGGAGCTCGTTGACGGAGCCGATGTCGAGTTTTTTGTCGTCGAGGAAGAAGGTGGGTGTGCCCTGCACACCCAATGCGGTGCCTTGGCTGAAGTCCGACTGCACCCGGGACTTGGTCGCAGGATCCGCGACGGCACCATCGAACGCGACCATATCTAGGCCCAGTTCCTCTGCGTAACCGCGGAACACGGACGCTTTGGAGTCCTGCTGTTCGCTCCACTGCGTTTGGGTGTCGAACATCTTCTTGTACATGGCCTCGAACTGGCCCTGCTGCGCGGCTGCCTCAACGGCGATCGCGGCGTTCATCGAGTTCTTGTGAGACGGAATGGGGAAGTACCGGGCCACGAAACTGACCCGCCCGGCGTACTCCTGGCGAAGCTGTTCAATGGCTGGATACGCGGCGCCGCAGACCTCGCACTCAAAATCCAGGAATTCGACGAAGACCGGTTGGCCGTCCGCCGCCACGGAGAGCCGGTGGCTGTTATCCGCGGCGGCGGTCAAGCCTTCAGCGTCAGCTCGTTCGGTGGCGGAGGGACGCAGCAAGAACACTGTCACGATCGCCGCGAGGCAGACAAACAGGGTCACTGCGATACTGATATTCCACTTTGTGCTGGTTTTCATGACTTCTTTCACTGAGATGCGAGGGGGTCCGGCATGGGAGGCGCTCATCCCGGGCTTGTGAATGGCGGGTAGGCAGGGCTGCCCAGGCGGACGCCGGGATTGGAGTTGCTACATTCGGGCGGGCGATTCGGTGGCATTGCTGTGTTGGGGGCGTTTCAGCAGCACACTGAGACAGAAGACCACCACGCCTGCAGTGATGAAGACATCTGCGAGGTTGAAGGTCGCGAACCAGTCGCTGTGCAGGTAGTCCACGACGCCGTTCCCGTCGAGCCTGTCGATGAAGTTGCCGAGGGCGCCGCCAAGGACGAGGGCTCCCGCCCAGGTGACAACGGGGGTCAGTCGCGGGGCCCGGACAAGGGCGGCGCTTGCGAGGGCTGCGAGGACGACCCCGGACCCGGCCGTGATGACCCACGACGGCAGCGCTTCGCCGAGACTGAACGCGACACCCGGGTTCGTCGTCCGCCACAATTCGATGACACCGAGCGGAATGCCCCTGCCATCGGCAAGAGCGGCCCAGGCCACGGCTTTGACGATCAGGTCCACACCGGCCAGCAGGACGCTCCCGCTAAGGATCTGGAAACGTCTGGAACGGAGAATTCTCCGCCCCATCACAGGGCCACCTTTTCTTGCAGGTAGGCGTACGGGTCGAAGGTTTTGCTGCCCCGCGCCAGCTGGAAGTGGAGGTGAGCGCCGGTGCTGTTGCCGGTATTGCCGACGTTCCCGACCTGATCGCCCACGCCTACCTGCTGTCCGACGGTGAGTTGCAGGGACCCAGGGAGCATGTGGCCGTACGTGCTGGTCACCGTCTCCCCATCGATCTGATGCTCGATGATGGCGTACACCCCCAGACTTGAGCTGTCTGTGGAGGACGCCTCGATGACTACCCCGTCAGCCATGGCTTGGATGGGGGTGCCCTGGCCGGGGTTCATGTCCAAACCCTGGTGGTTGCTCGAGCAGCCTGAGCATGGTGCGACGCGCGGGCCGTACCCGTCACTGATCGGTACCCCGGACGTGAACGGCCACTGAACCGGTGACGCCGGATTGTTGGTGAAGGTATCGGCGGTGCGGGCGAACGCGGAGGCCGCACTGAAAATCACGCGGGGCGGCGGCGGGGGCGGAGGGGCTGCGCTGGTGTACTCGTCGCGGGGGACCGCGGGGGCGGCCGCGTCGGTGACCTGAACGGTCTGGGTATCAAGGAACGCCTGCCCGGTCTGGGTTACTTGCCAGTTCGGTCCTACTCCCACCCCTACTGCTGAGGCGGGGATCGTCACGGAAACGACGAGGAAGCTGACGGCCACCATAGTCACGGCAGCTCCGGCGTTTCGCCACCGTGATCGAAGCGGTGCGCTTCGACGCTCGGGCCGGACGGTGTCTGGCGCCGCCGGGGCGACAGCAGCGGGTTTGGGCGGCGGCACAGACAGGCGCGGGTCAGCCTCCACATGCCGGGCTCGGTCATCCGGGACGTGAACGGCGCTTTGAGTGACGGACGTCGGTGAGTGAGGTGCTCCGGCAACCAGCGCGGGCGTTGTCGCCGGTGGTGTCGGGCTTGAGGCGGGCGGTGACTGTTTCGGAAGGACGGGGAGCTCTGCGCGGCGGCGTTCGTCGTCTCGGAGCTGACGCCTGGTGAGTGCAACAGGCGCGGCGGTGGCGTCGGCGGCTTCTCGTTGTGATCTGCGGGTGCCCGGGGACGGGGGAGGAGGGGTTGGTTGCGTATACGGATCGGGTGTGTTCATCAAAGACTCTCTGTCGTTGCGCCGCGCCAGGCGGCCAACAAAATCGGGGGAACTGTCGTGCCCTCAGCGAGGACGCAACAGTTTCTAAACCCGGATGATGCAGAGAGCGAACGGGGGGACAGCCCCGTGGCCGGTGACAGGTCGGATGGGCCGCTCCGGTGTCGGAGGCACGGACGTCGTCGATTCGCCCGGGCGGGCCCGACGTGAGAGAACGTTGCGCAGAAGAAGGACGGCGAGGATGCAGCCGGCTACGCCCACAATGCATGCGCCCAGCGCGCCGGTTGAGGTGCTGGCCGGGGAAGTGTCTGAGGTGACGGCAGTCTCGGCGATGGCTGCAGCGGGCTGCGCGTTCAGGACAGAGACGACGTCAGCGCTTGAGGTGTTGCCGACGTGGCTGGTCTCGAACGCGTGCGCCATGAGTAAGGCGACGGTGGTGCCGACGACGATCAGAAGCGTCACCAAAACACGGCGGAGGTTCCATCCGCGAGAGGGTCGTGGTGGTGTCATCAGGAAGTCTCGATAATCATGGGCGCCAGAAACTGGCCACCCGGGGTAACGTTTCGAATCCTAGGCAGAGTAACAGTGCTGCCCGGGAGAAGACTCTGAGCGCTCCGATACAGCTGTGGGAGCCGGCCGGGGTGTGGCTGTTGAGTAGGTCATAGAGCTGCAAGGACGTAGATCGTCAGAAATCCGAGGAAGAACATCGCAGAAATCAGAATCGTTTCCGCCTGCTCATGTGCCTCGATGAGGAGTTCTTCGACTACCAGGTAGAGCAGGGCTGCTGCCCCGAACGCCAGAACGAGGGCGAGCACCTCTGGGGTTGCCCCGACCAGCAGAATCGCACCGCCTATTGCGCCGACCCCGGTGGTCAGCCCGAGAGCGGTGGAGATGGTCACCGACCGGGTTTTGCTGAACCCGGCCTCGGTGAGCCTGGTCGTTACCGACAGGCCGATGAAGAGGATCTCGATCGAGAGGGCGATGGTGAGGATGAGGCCTTGCTTGTCTCCAAGCGAGGTGCCTAGGCCCACCAGCAACCCGTCAAGGAGCAGATCGATTCCGACAGCGATCAGAAGCCCTGTCGGGAGCCGGGATCTCGACGTAGATAGATCACGTCGCCGTTCCAGGCTCCGACCAACAGCGCCGAGGGCCAGCATCACAGCGGTCCCGGCGATGAATCCTGTTACCGCCCAGGCGAGCCGGCCCTCGTTTCGGAGGTCGGGGAGAACCTCTCCGGCGAGGGCGGAGAGAACGACGCCCGCAGCGAAGTGCTGGATGGCACTGGACAGTCTCGGCCCTGGCGGTCGGATGACGGCCACCACAGACCCAACGATCGCCGCGCCGATGGGGAACGCGACAAGGGAAGCTGCCTGCACGGCCGCAGCTGCAGCGTCACTCATTACGCCTACTCTCGCCCGTTCGGACAGCTCCCGCCGGATTGCTCTTTCCTGTCGCAGGGGCGCCGACGTGGGTGGGTGCTTGATTGGGTGACCGGGGATTCATGGCACCTCCGTGATCTTGCGCTGACACCACCGGTCAAGGTCGATGACGGGTCACTGTTATTGGGTCGAGCTGCCAGTAGCCGCGGATACCTGCGCATTGTTTCGCAGGATCGGAAATGTCTGGCAAGAAGAATTCTGGAACGATCGGAACGACAATACCTGATTGAATGCTACATATGAACAGGTCTGCAGACATTTCGGGTCGGGGTCGACCCTTCCCGCCGTGGCTGGCCGTGTTCGTCGCTGGAGTGGGCGGGCTCTGTCTTGCGTTGGCTTTTCCGGCTGCCAACATCTGGGTTCTGGTGTTCGTCGGTCTGCCGCTGATCTTCCTCTCTCTGATGGGTCAGCGGGTCGTCACGATCCTCGCCGCCGGCTTTGTGGGTGGTGGCGTTTTCTGGGGTGTACACATTTTCTGGCTGACGGTGTATCTGGGCCCGCTGCCCTGGGCCGGGTTGAGCGTGCTGGAGACCGTCTTCTTTGCGGCCGGCTGCATGCTGATCGCGTTCATTTACCGGGCGAGCGAGAAACTCGGGGGACGCAGCTGGCTTCGGATGGTGTTCGTGCCCCCGATCGTTGCCGGGCTGTGGACGGTCCGGGAGATGCTCAGCAGCAGTTGGCCATACGGCGGGTTCTCCTGGGGCCGCCTCACGTTCTCCCAATCGGATAGCCCCTTCGGCCCGCTCACCGCGTGGGTCGGGGTCTCTGGCGTCTCATTCTGTCTCGCGCTGGTGGGCGCGTGCATCGCTGAGGCTGTCCTTCATGCGACCCAAACCCCGACCAGTGCGCGGGGTAGCCGGGTTTCGACTGCCCTGTTCGCCGTTCCGGCCGGCGTGGTCGTCCTCCTTCTCGCCGTGCCGACGTACCAGGTGAAGACTGATGGTTCACTTCGCGTCGCCGCCGTTCAGGGCAACGCCGACGCCGGACTTTTCTCAACCGGCAGGCCCGGGGATATCCTGACCGACCACGTGACTGCGACGCAGCCGATCACCGAAAAAACCGGTATCGACCTCCTCGTCTGGCCAGAGAACTCCATCGACCTCGACCCGCTCCGAAACCCCAGCTCCGCGAAAGTTCTCGATAACATCACCGCACGAGTGCGGGCGCCCCTGGTCGGTGGGACGATCACAAAAAGCGGTCAAGAAACATTCAACAGTCTGCTTCTGTGGGAACCCGACGCCGGACCCACCGCCCAGTACGACAAGATTCACCCGGTCCCGTTCGCGGAATACCTCCCCGACCGGGACTTCTGGTTCCCGCTCGCCCCGGACCTGTTCTCCCTCATCCCACGCGACTTGTCGATCGGAACCCGGCCGAACGTGTTCTCTGTTGCGGACGCACGAGCGGGGCTGGCAATCTGTTTCGACATCGTCGACGACCGTGCCATCGAACAGATGATCGCCGGCGGCGCGAACATCATCCTCGCCCCGAGCAACAATGCTGACTTCGGCCGCTCGGAAGAAAGCGTTCAACAACTCGCGATCGCACGCATCCGGGCGATCCAGACAGGCCGGAGCCTGGTGAGCGTGTCAACCGTCGGCACGTCCGCCATCATCAGCGCCGACGGAGGTGTCACCGACCGGCTGCCAACATTCACCAAAGGGGCGATGGTCCAAGACGTACCCCTCAGCTCGACTCTGACCCCCGCGATGCGCTGGGCGAACGACATAGAAATCATCATCATCACCGTCGGTCTCGGCGGCGCGGGTGCTGTGTTCCTGACGCTGGCCTTCCTGCGACGCACCTCCGCCCGGGTACCGTCTCACATCCACGACAACACCGGAAAAGACACCAACCGATGAAGAAACAACACAATCGAACCCCGATGATCCGCCCCGGGATGCTACCTGCGGTGCTGGGTGCCATCGTGCTGCTCGCCACAGTCGGCCTCATCGGAACAGACTTCTACCTCTACGTGCGGTACGCAATCGGGATCCTGGCACTGATCTTTGCCGTGCTCACCGTCCAGTACCGCAAATGGTGGTGGGCCCTACCCGCGATCCCCGTAGCCGTGCTCTGGAATCCAGCCTGGCCCGTCGAACTCCCCAGCCAGACGTGGCAAATTCTTACCTTCCTCGGATCAGCCATCTTCATCGCCGTCGGTGTTCTCTTCCGCACCAAGGATCCCAGCAGCGCCATGCTGCCCAAAAGCACACACTGAAGCTCATCACCCGACCCCGCATCTCAGAAGCAAACACGCACCCCGGAGCTTCAGCCCTACCCCCTCCCTCCGACTGGAAAGCAGAAACCCGTGACCTCCTGCACCCCGAAGAGTGGTCAGCACGCACACCGCAGACGAACCCTCGTCGCGGCTTCCGCAGCCCTGATCATGGCAACCCTGACGGGCGTTGCAGCCGCACCCGTCAGGGCCGCAGCGGACGAATACCCGACCTGGTCAGAGGTCGAATCCGCCCGCGCGAATGAGTCCACGAAACAGACTCAGATCAACGAACTCAGCTCACTCATCAGCCAGATCGATGCGGATCTCGCCCAAGCGCAACAGTTCGCCGTGACCCTCACCGATAACTGGGACCTCGCCCAAGATGCCTCGGACCTGGCTCAAAAAAAGACCCGCGACCTCGGGGCTCAAGCTGCTACCGCCGAACAAGCCGCTACCGCCGCCCGGAACGCCGCCGGCCAGCTCGTCAGTTCGATGGCCAAAACAGGCGGCAGCGATCAACTCAGCGCCCAACTGCTTCTCTCCGGCAGCGGGGCGGACAACTTCTTGTATCGGCTGTCCGCCACCTCGCGGCTATCTCAGAACATCGGCGAACTGTACGAGCGCGCCGAGTCTGCTGGTAACGCCGCCCGGGCACTCACCGATCAGGCACGCGTCGCAGAAACAGAACGCGCACGCCTCGCAGACGAGGCACGAGCGGCGAAGGATGCCGCGATCGTCGCATCGCGACAAGTCGAGTATCAACTCGAGCTTCAACAACGGAACTCGGAGACCCTGAAGGCGCAGCTTGCCGTTCTCGTTGAGAACCGTCAGGCCACCGAAGCTGACTACACCCGCGGCGAACAAATCCGAGAAGCTGCCGCTGCCGCTGCCGCTGCCGCTGCGGAGTCAGATGGCAGCGGCGTGCAGGTCGACCAGGGACAGCTATCCGGGCAGGGGTGGACCCGCCCGGTGGGTGGCCGGATTTCGGACGGGTTCGGGCCTCGGGTCGCACCCACCGCCGGCGCAAGCTCCTATCATCGCGGCGCGGATCTAGGCGCCGGCTGCGGTACCCCCGTCTACGCCGCGTCCGCGGGAACCGTCAACTTCGCGGGCTGGTTCGGCGGCCTCGGTAACTGGGTGCAGCTCAGTCACGGCGGCGGGGTTCAGACCAGCTACGCCCACAACAGCCAACTCGTCGTAAGCGAAGGGCAGTCAGTGGTCGCGGGGCAGCTGATCTCTCTGGCCGGAACCACCGGGGTCTCTACCGGCTGCCATCTCCATTACGAGGTCACCCTCGACGGCACACGCACCGACCCTGTCGCATTTATGCGTGCTCGCGGAGCTCCGCTCGGTTAGGCGGAACTCCGCGTCACTGAGAGCGAACACCCCAGGCCATCAGCGAGACCAGGTCGACAGCCACCAAAATCGAGGAGACGACTCGGCTCAAACGCAGGAGGCACTACCTGACCGGTTAGCTTCTCTGCCGCGAGGAGGGTGTCGGCGACGGTTCCGCGGAGCTGGTGGGCATCTGGGGAAGCACCGCTCGCCCGCGAGCGGCCCGGATGCCGTTCGCGATGACGATCACCTCCGCGATCTCGTGAATCAGCACGACGCCAGCCAGGCCGAGAACACCGAAAAGGGCCAAAGGGAACAGCACGACGATGATCGCAAGGGCGAGCGCTATGTTGCCGGTCATGATCCGGCGCCCACGCCTGGCGTGAGCCAGCGCTTGCGGGATCAGTCGGAGGTCGGTGCCGGTGAAGGCGACATCGGCGGACTCGATCGCGGCGGCCGAGCCGGTGGCGCCCATCGCGACACCGACGTCGGCAGCGGCCAAAGCCGGCGCGTCGTTGATTCCGTCTCCGATCATCGCCGTCCGAGAGTTTTTACGGAGCGTTTCGATGGCGGCCGCCTTGTCGGCAGGCATCTGCTCGGCTCTTATATCCACGATGCCGACCATGCTGGCTAGGGCGTTGGCGGTGCGCGGGTTGTCACCAGTCAGCATCACAGTTCGGATGCCCTGTGCCTTCAATTCCGCAACCGCGGCAGCGGCCTCGGGTTTGAGCTCATCACGGATGCCGATCAAACCGGTGGGTTGCCCATCGACCTCAACGACGATTACCGTCATCCCGTCGTGCTCCATCGACGTCCCCTGCGAACCGAGGACACCGGCGGGCACCCAGCGCGGGCTTCCAACGCGAACGGCTCTGCCACCGACGGTACCCGCCAGGCCTTGTCCGGGGTACTCCGTAACGTTGCTGGCGGCGGAGGGGTGAGGGTATTCGGCAGCGAGAGCGGCCGCAAGAGGATGGGTGCTTCGCGCTTCAAGGGCGGCGGCAGCATCCAGAACTGCCACCCGGTCGGCGCCGGGTGCGGCCTGGACGGCGACGACTTGTGGTTTGTTGCGGGTGAGGGTTCCGGTTTTGTCGAAGGCGACGAGTTGCACGGCACCGAGCTGTTCAAAAGCCTCACCTGATTTGATGACAACGCCGAACCGGCTGGCCGCGCCGATCGCGGAGATGACAGTCACCGGCACAGCGATCGCCAACGCGCACGGGGACGCAGCAACGAGGACTACGAGAGCGCGGGATGTCCACAGGCCAGGGTCGCCGACGAGGAAACCGAAAACGATGATGAGGCCGGCGATAACCAGAACAGCCGGTACGAGGGGTTTCGCGATCCGGTCAGCGAGACGGGCACGCTGACCCTTCCGTGCCTGCGCCTGCTCGACGAGCCGGACGATAGTGGTCAGAGAATTGTCAGTGCCGTTCGAGGTCGCTTCGACCTGCAGGGCGCCGGTGCCGTTGATCGCGCCCGCAGGCACCGCGTCTCCGGGCCCGACTTCTATGGGGATCGACTCGCCCGTGATAGCGGACGCATCGATACTTGACCGGCCGGCCGTTATGACCCCGTCGGTTGCGACTCGTTCACCGGCGCGGACAATCATGATGTCGAGCATCTGAATCTCGGAGGTCGGGATCTCAACGTCGCCGGAAAGCCGGGAGATTGTCGCCTTCTCAGGGATCAAGGACAACAGTGATCGGAGCCCATCTCGTGCCCGGTCCATCGCGCGGTCCTCGAGCGCCTCGGCGATGGAGAACAGGAACGCCAACGCTGCAGCTTCTCCGATGTACCCGAGCAGAACGGCACCAAGTGCAGCAATGGTCATCAGAAGCCCGACACCGAGCCGACGACGACGAAGCCGGCGAATTGCGCCCGGCACGAACGTCGAGGCGCCGAACACGAGGCTGATGGCAAGAATTATGGTCCCGGCAACCGGAACGCCTGTCCACTCGAACATGTACCCGACGACGAGAAGGAAACCCGCGGCGAGCGGTATCAGAATGCTCCGGTCGCGCCACCACGACGTCAGTTCGCCTTCGTCGCTGCCATGATCATGCTCGTGGTCGTCGTGGTTTGTACCGGCGTCGTCATGATTGTGGAACTCAGCGAGGGGTGCTGACGGCGTGCCGAGCAGGTTCAAAGTTTTCCGGTTTCCTACGGGCGCGTTTTCCTCGTCGGGACCGCAGCATTCGCGGCTCATGCCTTGACCGCCGTTCCGCAGCAGAGCGGCACATCACAGTTCTCATCCGCGCATCCCGCGCCGTCATCGACGGCCAGAACCACGTCGACGATCGCCGTGAGAGCACGGGTGAGGTGCGGGTCGGCGATCTCGTACCTCGTCTGGCGACCCTCGGGGGTCGCAACGACAAGTCCGCATCCTCGGAGGCAGGTGAGATGGTTCGAAACGTTAGACCGGGTCAGGTCCAATTCTCGGGTCAGCTCCGCTGGATATCCCGGCTGTACGAGCAGGCTCAGCAGAATGCGAGAGCGTGTCGGGTCAGCCATAGCTCGGCCAAGCCGGTTCATCACGTCAACGCGAGAAGCTTTAGTCAGCATAAGCTGACCATACAGCATTAGCTGAACAATAAAAGTCGCTCGTGGCCCTCTCTCCTCTAATTGGTACGCGCTTGGTGGCTGTCGTGGCAGTGGGGGTACGCGACTGCTCGAAGGGTCTTTGACGCAGGAGGGGCCATCGCATAATCGGGCACTACATCACTCCCTCTGAGAAGGCGGGCCGCTTTGCCCATCAGTTCCGGCGGTGTTCGATCAAAATGGTGTCTCGCCACTGGCCGGCCCACGGCCCGTAGGTCATGAAGGCGATGCGTTCTCGTGATCCGATGCGGCGAAAGCCGGCCCGGTCGTGCAATGCGAGGCTGGCAAGATTCTCGGGAAAGACGTTTGATTGAATTGTCCAGATGTCAGCGTCTGCAGTCGCGCTTATCAGCGCCGTGACGAGCTGGCTTCCGATGCCGTGACCGGCGGCAGCCGGGTCGACGTAAACCGAGTGCTCGACCACCCCTGCATAGATGGGGCGTGCGGAGAGGGGTGATGCGGCAATCCAGCCGAGAACGCAGCCGCTGTCGCTCGTTGCGATAAGCCGGCCGACGTCGAGCTTGCCCGCGTTGAACTGTTCCCAAGTGGGCGGTTCTGCTTCGAACATGGCATTGCCTGTCGCAATCCCGGCCCGGTAGATCGCTTCCACGTCCGCCCAGTCGTCAGCGTGCATGGGGCGGATGCGGACGGGTCCGGTCATGGGCGGAGTGCTTGGGCGGCCTGGTCGAGGGCGTCGGTGACGACGCGGAAGTAGGCCCAGCGGCCGCGCTGCTCACGGACGGCGAGGCCGGCGTCGACGAGTTGTTTCATGTGGTGCGAGACGGTGGGCTGGGAAAGGCCGACGGGTTCGGTGAGGTCGCAGATGCATGCCTCGCCGCCTTCGCTTGCGGCGATGAGGGAGAGTAGCCGCACCCGGGTGGGGTCACCGAGCGCCTTGAAGGTGCGTGCGAGCTGCTCGGCTTCATCGACGCTGAGGACTCCGCCGGTGACGGGTGTGCAGCAGGCAGCACCCTTTGTGAGCAGAGGAAGCGCGATCGTCATGGTCCGATCCTCGCACGTCGTATTGACTTCTGTCGATACATCCTTCAGTGTCGTCCTATCGAGACTTGTCGATGAGTGAAGGAGTGATGGTGCAGAAGAACGAGCTTCCCGTTGTCGTCATCGGCGCAGGCCCTCAGGGGTTGGCTGCTGCAGCGCACCTGGTCGACCGCGGTCAGTTGGTGGTTGTGTTCGAGGCGGGGGAGAGCGTCGCTGCTGCGGTGTCCGAGTGGGGCCACGTTCGTCTGTTCTCTGCGTGGAGCGAACTCGTCGACAAAGCCGCCGCCCGCCTGCTCGAGCCCACCGGACGGACGGTACCCATCACGGGGTTTCCGACTGGTGCGCAATGGATCAGCGGCTACCTTGCCCCGCTCGCCGCCGTGCTCGGTGACCGTATTCGCTACGACTCACGGGTGATTGGCGTCTCACGGCGAGGCCGCGATTGCCTCGTTGACGCTGGCCGCGCGGAGCAGCCCTTCACCGTCCACATCCAGACAAGCGACGGGGACGAGCTCCGCGTCGATGCCCGCGCCGTTATTGACGCCTCCGGTACGTGGTCGACTCCGAATCCTGCCGGCGCCGATGGGCTGCCTGCGCTGGGGGAGCGTGCTGCGGCTGAGCTGCTCGAGTACCGGATTCCGGACTACCGTCAGCGCACTCGGTACGACGGCAAGCACAGCGTTGTCATCGGTTCCGGCCACTCCGCTGTCACGGCCGTCATTGCTCTCGGCCGCATTGCTCGCCGGGACCCGTCGACGAGGGTGACGTGGGTGCTTCGTCGCGGCGCGGTCGGGAACACGTTCGGCGGTGGCACGGCAGACGAGCTGCCCGCCCGTGGCCAGCTCGGCATCACGGCGAAGGAGTTCGTCGACGCCGGCCTCATTAACCTCGTGACCGGCTTCCGGGTCGAGAAGATCGACCGGGATTGCGACCGGGTGCTGCTCACCAGCGAAGACGGCCGCACCCTGCCCGCCGCAGACCATGTCGCCGTGTTGACCGGTTTCCGCCCAGATCTGTCGTTCCTGTCCGAGCTTCGCCTGGAGCTCGACGCGACACTGCAGGCCCCGGTTCGGATCGCTGCTGAGGTGGACCCGAATCTTCATTCCTGCGGTTCTGTTGCCGCGACGGGGGCTTCGGATCTCGCGCAGCCGGAACCGGACTTCTACCTCGTAGGTGCTAAGTCCTATGGGCGTGCGCCGACGTTCCTGGCAATGACCGGGTACGAGCAGGTGCGCTCCGTCGTCGCCGAGCTCGCGGGCGACCACGAGGCGGCGATGCGCGTCGAACTGCAGCTGCCCGACACCGGCGTTTGCGGTGGGGCTGGCCTGTTCGATTCGACCGGGACCGCGATCGGTGGGAGCTGCTGCGCGCTGCCGGAGAAGCAGCTCATCCAGATCGGTCTCGCACCCGCCAGCGTGTAGCGGTCCGGTATGAGGTTCTGGTCCGGGCTTGACCGGGTGGTGCTGATCCTGTGCATCACGGAGGTCGTGAGCTGGGGGAGTCTCTATTACTCGCTGCCGGCGGCGGTCGGGGCGATCAGCGCCGATACCGGGTGGACGATCGTCACCATCACCGCCTGCTTCTCCGCCGGGTTGGTGGTCTCAGCGGTCGTCGGTGTGGCCGTCGGCCGCATCCTTGACCGGTGGGGGCCGCGCATCGTCATGACCGCAGGGTCAGTTCTTGCCACGGCAGGACTTCTCGCTTTGGCTAACGCCACGACGGTTACCGGGTTCCTCGCTGCGTGGCTCGTCATCGGTATCGCCCAGGCAGCGGTGCTGTACCAGCCCGCGTTCACCGTCATCGCCCGGCATTACGGCGCCGATCGCGACAAGCCCATGCTGATCCTCACCCTCGCCGGCGGTTTGGCGTCAACAATCTTCGTGCCGATCACCCTCGGTCTTCTTACCGCGCTGGATTGGCGCACCACCTACCTTGTGCTCGCTGGCGTCCTCGCTGTCGTGACCATCCCCCTTCACCTGCTGCTCCCGACAACCCGAGACACTAAGGCTCAACCCGTGGCGCCGGAGCGGGGACGGCAGGGGCCGGTCGTGAAATCGCGGCAGTTCGTGTTCCTGGCGGCGGGGATCACCGTGATGACGTTCAGCGCCTACGCCGTCACTCTGAACCTGCTGCCCCTCGTCGTGGAGCGCGGCTATTCCGCGGCGGTCGCTGCTACCGCGTTCGCTCTCGTAGGCGTCGGACAGGTCATCGGCCGTATCGGCCTCACCGTGCTGACAAGAACAGTGCGACCCCAGCACAGACCGTTCGTTGTGGGAGTGTTCGTTGCGGTGACCTTGGCGCTGTTCGCGGTCATCCCGGGGCCGGTCTGGATGATTGCGGTCGTGTCGCTTCTTGCCGGGGCGGCGCGCGGTGCGCTCACGCTGGTGCAGGCCACCGCCGTGCCGACCAGATGGGGCAATGCCCGGCTGGGGGAGCTGAACGGGGTGTTCTCCGCTCCGATCACTGCTGCGACCGCACTTGCCCCCGTCGCCGGGGCGGCCCTGGCCACCGGACTAACGTCCTACCCGGTGGCTGCAGCAGTTTTTGCGGGTGTCGCTGTCGCGGGTGCCGTTTGCGCATTCTTTGCCGATCGGCAGTCGTCCCGGCCCACCCGTAACCCCTCCCAAGGCGAGCTAGCGGATGAGGGTCAGCGGCTGGCGGCAACCGATACCTGACCGGTGTTCCGGGTCAGGCGCGGGACGAGGCGAACCAAGATGACCATCCCGACGAGTTCCACGAGAGTTTGGGTGACCACGGCCAGCGGCGCGATCGATAACGCTGCCGGCAGCGCGAGAGCGAGCGGAAGGACCACCAACGAGTTCCTCGTCGACACGGAGAACATCACCGCCCGAGTTGCCGGAACGTCCAGTCGTGCAGTTCGGCCAGCAAGGAGGCCGATCGCGACCATGATGACCAGGAATGCGGCGTACAGCGGGATCACGCGGATGAGGGCACCGGCTTGGCTGCCGACCGCGGCGATCTGGGAACCAATCACCACGGCGAGGGTGGCCATCATCAGCGGAACCATCCCAGCCGCCATCACGCTCTCGATTGCAGCGCCGGCCCGGTGTCGCCGGGCTATGGCTTGAACGATCGCGGCGGCAGCCAGCGGGACGGCGATCAGGACCAGGAACGCTTCGACGAACGGGCCGATCTCGATCAGTTCGACCGCGTCAGCGCCCGCGAACAGAAACAGGTACATCGGGAGGAGCAGGATCTGCAGCAGCATCAGGAGCGGTGCCGCCGCGAGGAGGCGGGCCCGGGCGCCGCCGGCGAGTCCGGTGAACACGATGACGTAGTCCACGCACGGCGTGAGCAGCACCAGCAGCAGCCCGAGCAGGAGGCCCCGGTCATCGGCGACGAAGCGCGACAACCCGAACACCACGGCCGGGACGAGGACGAAGTTGCCGATGAGAACGGTGCCGAGGAAGCGGACATCTCGAAATGCTCGACCGACCTCGATCAGTGGCACTCCGAGGAAGGTTGCGAACAGCAGCAGGGCGAGGACCGGGTTGATCGACGCTGCGAGCGTCGGCGCGATCTGGGGTGCTGCCAATCCCACTGCGACCCCGATACCGATCGCGACGATGTACAGCGGAACCTGGTGCTGATCCCACCACTCCGCCGCCGTCTTCACCCGTCCAGCCTAGGCCCGGACAAAATCCGGGATCGATGTCACCTCAGCGGGATAGGAGGTCGGTTTGGATCTGCGCGGCGACAGCGTCGCGGAGCGGCCGGACGGCGTCGGTGTCCCACGCTTCCGGGTTCGGGAAGGACCATTCGAGGATCTCACCGCGCGGCGTCGACGGCAGGGCGAGTCCGGGCTTCATCAGCACCACGATGTCCGCGTCTTCGAGATCGGCGGTCGTGACCGCGCGCGGGACGTTGCCGGAGATGTCGACACCCAGCTCCGCGACGGTCGCGGCGACGGCCGGGTTCACTTCACCGGCCGGTGAGAGTCCGGCGGAGGTGGCGGTGAACCGGTCGCCGGCGAGGTGGTCGAGGAGGGCTGCGCCGAGTTGGGAGCGGCCGGCGTTGTGCTGGCAGATGAACAAGACGGTCGGTGCGGTGGAGCTCATGGTGGTCTTTTCTGGTTCAGGAGGCGATCAGGCGGGGAGCAAGGTCATCGATGCGGTGCTGCAGGTCGTCGAAGGCGGCATCGAACGCGGCATCGGTGCCGATTCGTACGGGGTCGGGGACCGACCAGTGCGCTCCTCCGCGGGGGCCGAGTTCTTCGTGCGCGTTATCGCACACGGTCACCACGTAGTCATCAGGCTCGAGCACATCAACGAGGTTCCGCGGCGGGGCGGTCGGCAGGGTCAGCGCATGCCGGTTCGCGGCCCTCGTGGCGCCGGGAGCGATTTGTTCGGCCGGGTGTGTGCCAGCGGACGCAGCGGGGATGCTACTGACCTTGTTCCATAGCGCGGCGGCGAGCTGGGAACGCGCCGAATTCGCAGTGCAAACGAACAGCACCCGTCTGGCTGAACCCGTGATCTCGGGCACCAGCCCTTCCAGCGCGTGGTCTGTGAGTCGGATGTAGCTGCGTCGCTTGTCTGCCTCGGAACGGTGCCGGGTGAGCATCCCGACCGATTCGAGCACATTCAGATGATGGGTGACCAGATTCGGTCGCATCCCCAGGACGTCACTGATTTCGGAGGGGGCCAGCTCGCCCACGGTCAACAGGTCAACGACCTGGAGCCTTGCCGGGTCGCTGAGCGCAGCGTGCTTCGCAGCCCGAGCCATCACATCCGCACTTCGCTCAATGTTCATTGCTTCAATATTGACTGAACTATCTGGATCGGTCAAGATGGGGCGACATCCAGATGAATGAGGACTGATGCATCTTGTAGCTATCGGCGGAAGCGACGCCGGAATCTCCACCGCACTCCGCGCCCGCGAACTCGACCCATCCGTTGACGTGACCATTGTCGTCGCGGACTCGTACCCGAACTTCTCGATCTGCGGGATCCCGTACTACTTCTCCCGCGAAGTGAACCCGTGGCAGTCCCTCGCGCACCGAACCCACGCAGACCTCGAAGCGACCGGGATGCAGCTCCGCCTCGACACCCTCGCAACCGGAATTGACGTCGACAACCGCAGACTCACCGTCCGGGATGCGACGGGTGAGGAGTCGACGATCGCGTACGACGAGCTCATGGTCGGTACCGGAGCATCCCCGTCGACTGCAGGGATCACGGGTGTCGGCCCTGATGGGCTCGGACCCGACGACGGGGTGCATGTGCTTCATTCGATGGGTGACACTTTCGCGCTCGAACGGTATCTCGACGAGCACCAGCCCGAAACCGCGATCATCGTCGGCGCCGGCTACGTCGGCCTCGAGATGGCGGAAGCGCTCACCGTCCGCGGCCTGAAAGTCACCCAGCTGCAGCGCGGCCCCGAAGTCCTCTCGACCCTCGACCCAGAGCTCGCCTCCCTGGTGCACGACGAGCTCACACGGCACGGCGTCGACGTCGTCACGAACGCCCGCGTCCAGGGCGTCACCCGCACCGACGGCCGCCTCACCGTCACCGGCTTCGAAAACGCCGAAGGATTCACCCGTACCTCGGACCTGGTGCTCCTCGTCGTCGGTGTGCGCCCAAACACCAGCCTCCTCACCGATGCCGGCGCGACCACAGGTGCGGGCGGCGCGGTCGTCGTCGACGAGCAGATGCGCACCGGCTTGCCGAACGTGTGGGCCGCCGGTGACGGGGTCGTCACCCACCACCGCCTCCTCGGCATCACCTATCTGCCGCTCGGTACGACCGCGCACAAGCAGGGCCGGGTCGCCGGCGAGAACGCGATCGGCGGGAACGCCCGGTTCGCCGGCAGCCTCGGCACCCAGGTCGTGAAGGTGTTTGACCTCGTCGCCGCGCGAACTGGGCTCCGCGACCACGAAGCCACAGCTTTAAGCTACTCGCCGCTGTCGGGGACCGCGATCGCGGATGACCACAAGGCGTACTACCCGGGTGCGAAACCGCTCAGCATCCGCATCACCGGCAACACCACCAACGCTCTCCTTCTTGGAGCGCAGCTCGTCGGAGCCCGCGGCGCCGAGATCGCCAAACGCGTCGACACCTACGCTGTTGCCCTGCATCACGGGATGACCGTCGACGCGATGAGCGACCTCGACCTCTCGTACACGCCGCCGCTCGGATCGCCGTGGGACGCAGTTCAGGTCGCCACGCAGGCGTGGAGTAGCGAGCTGCGTATACGGTCCGCGGTCGCAGCTGTTCTTTAGCAGCCTGCTGACGCCCGGTGACGAGCCGTCGTTTGTCAAACCGAATTAGCGCGGCGCAACTTTACCGCCATGCAGTATCTCCGAAGTGGACTTCGTGGGCACTCGTCACGGTGACTGTAGGCGGTGTTCGTTGCGGTTTTGACACCAAAGCCCGGTCGGTGAGGGTAGCCTTACCTTGCCCGTAAATATGAGTGTGAAGTCCAAGGAATCCATGAAACGCCTGCCTGTCATCGTTGCCGTCTCTTTAGCTGTTGCTTTCGCCTTGTCCGCCTGTGCCGTATCGGGGTCAACGCCGACTGCTTCTGGCGACTCCACGTCTCTCGCGGGCTCGTCGATCACGGTGTACAACGCTCAGCACGAAGAGCTCACCCAAGCGTGGGCCGACGCGTTCACGGCGCAGACCGGGGTGACAGTTACCCTCCGTAACGGCGACGACTCCGAGCTGTCGAACCAGCTCGTGGCCGAAGGCGCGGCCTCCCCGGCCGATGTGTTCTTGACCGAGAACTCGCCGGCGATGTCGCTGGTTGAGAACGCGGGACTCTTCGCCGATGTCGACGCGTCGACACTGGCTCAGGTGCCGGGTGACTACCGGCCGTCGACCGCGAAGTGGACCGGCATCGCGGCCCGCTCTACGGTACTGGTCTACAACCCGTCGTTGCTGACTGAGGGTGATCTCCCTGCATCTCTCAGCGACCTTGCCGACCCAGCCTGGAAAGGTCGTTGGGCAGCATCGCCCGGCGGAGCGGACTTCCAGGCGATCGTCTCGGCCTACCTCGACCTGAAGGGTTCCGACCAGACGTTGGCGTGGCTTGAAGCGATGAAGTCGAACTACGTTGACTACAAGGGGAACAGCACGGTCATGAAGGCCGTCAATGCCGGGCAGGTTCCGGCTGGTGTGATCTACCACTACTACTGGGCCATCGACCAGGCCGGTACGAAAGAGAACAGCGGCAACACGAAGCTGTATTACTTCAAGAACCAAGACCCCGGCGCGTTCGTCAGCATCTCGGGCGGGGGAGTACTCGCGTCGAGCAAGAAACAGGCCGCAGCTCAGGCGTTCCTCGCCTTCATCACTGGTGCCGCCGGCCAGACCATCCTGCAGACCGGTGCGAGCTACGAGTACCCTGTCGCCAGCGACGTCACACCCAACCCGGCTCTTCCTCCCCTCGACACCCTCGATGCCCCCACCATCGACCCGTCGACGCTGAACAGCACCGAGGTCACCGACCTCATGACCCAGGCCGGCCTCATCTGATGGGCATTGGGCGGCTGCGGCCGTCACTCCTGCTCGTCGTCGTAGCGGTGCTGGCCGCAGTTATGCTGCTGCCCGTCGGCTACGTCGTCGCCATCGGTTTCCAAGTCGGCTGGCCAACACTCGCACCCCTCGTCTTCCGGCCGAAGGTCGGCGAACTGCTGGTCAACACCGTGCTGCTCATCGTTCTGGGTGTGCCCGTAACGGTCATGCTCGGGGTGGGCGGTGCGTGGCTCGTCGAGCGCACAACCCTCCCGGGCCGGCGCGTCTGGGCCGTGCTGTTGGCTGCACCGCTAGCCATCCCGGCGTTCGTGAGCAGCTACGGCTGGGTCAGCGCCATCCCCTCAATCGGCGGCATCGGCGGCGGCCTGATCGTCGCGACCCTCGCCTATTACCCTCTGGTCTATCTGCCCGCGGTCGCGACGATCCGCCGACTGGACCCGGAACTTGAAGAGTCCGCTCGGGCACTCGGGCTCGGGTCGTGGCGGGTGTTCGCCCGCGTGGTTCTGCCTCAGTTGAGGCTCGCCGTCTGGGGCGGCGGCCTGGTCGTCGCCCTGCACCTGCTGTCGGAGTACGGCGCGTTCGCGCTGATCCGGTTCGACACCTTCACCACGGCGATCGTGGTGCAGTACCAGTCCACCTTCGCGGGGCCAGCCGCCAGCGCGCTCGGCATCGTGCTCGCCGGGCTCTGCCTCCTCCTGCTCCTGGGCGAATCGACGACGCGTGGCGCGGCGAGGTACGCCCGGGTCGGCTCGGGTGCGGCCAGACCTGCGGTCCTGCAGCGACTCGGCCGGGCGACACCGGTCGCCCTGGCCGCGCTAGTGGTACTGCTCGTTGCAGCTCTGGGTGTGCCCCTCGCCAGTCTCGTGCGCTGGCTCAGCGTCGGTGACCCCTGGTCGCAGCGGGAGCTGCCGGGTGCCATCCTCCAAACGGCCGGCCTGGCCGTGATCGGCGCGATCGTGACCGTGCTCGTGGCACTCCCCATCGCCTGGCTCACCATCCGACACCCGGGTCGCCTCCCCCGCCTCCTCGAGAGTGCCTACTATCTCGCCAGCAGCCTGCCGGCCATCATCATCGCCCTAGGGCTCGTCACCATCACCATCCGGATCGTTCCAGCGCTGTACCAATCCGTGTTCACCGTGGTTCTCGCCTACGTCATCATCTTCCTGCCCCGCGCGCTCGTGAGCCTCCGCGCCGGCATCGCTCAGGCACCGGTCGCCCTGGAAGAGGCCGCCCGTTCGCTCGGACGCTCACCCCTGGTGGCCCGCGCCCAGGTGACCCTGCCGCTCATCCTCCCCGCCCTCGGCGCAGGTGCTGCCCTCGTCGGGCTCGGGGCCGCTAACGAACTCACCGCGACTCTTCTGCTCGCCCCCAGCGGCACGAGAACCCTCGCCACCCAGTTCTGGTCGGCCAGTACGTCCGTCGCCTACTCCGACGCCGCCCCCTATGCGCTGCTCCTCATCGCGTTGTCGCTTCCCTCGGTGGCCATCCTCTTCCTCCAGACCCGAAAGCGTGCACGCTGATGTCCACACTCATCGTCACCGACGTCACGAAGCAGTTCGGCGGACAACCGGTCCTGCAGAACGTGACCCTGACCGTCCCGAGCGGTTCGCGAACATCCGTCGTCGGGGCGTCAGGCAGTGGCAAGAGCACCCTGCTGCGGCTCATCGCCGGTTTCGATGATCCGGATGCCGGACAGATCAGCCTTGGAGGCGTGCCTCTGGCGGGCGGGGTGTCGACCGTTCCCGCGCACCGCAGAGGGGTGGGGTACGTCGCGCAAGACGGGGCACTGTTCCCGCACCTCACGGTCGGGCAGAACATCGTTTTTGGGCTGCCACGGTCGGCGCGCAGGTCTGCGCGGGTGGCCGAGGTTGCCGCGCTGGTCGCGATCGGCACCGACCTGCTCGGCCGGTACCCGCATGAACTCTCCGGGGGCCAGCAGCAGAGGGTCGCCCTGGCCCGCGCGTTGGCGCCGGAACCGCAAGTCGTGCTGCTCGACGAACCGTTCAGCGCACTCGACACAGGACTACGCGCATACACCCGGAGAGCCGTGATCGCCGCTCTCGAGCAAAGCAGGGTCACAACCATTCTCGTTACCCACGACCAGGAGGAGGCCCTCTCGTTCGGGGACCAGATCGCCATTATTGACGGCGGCAGGATCTCGCAGGCCGGACCTCCCGCGTTGGTCTTTGATAACCCGCACACGGCTGGCATCGCCGAATTTCTTGGGGACGCGATATTCATCCCGTGCGAAGTGGTCGGCGGCGAGTCGCATACCGTGCTCGGGTCGCATCCCATCCGGCACGACCACCGCACGGCAGGTGGCCCGGCTCAAGCCCTGGTCAGGCCAGCGCAGCTCACGATCGATAGTGAAAGCGCCTCGCCCAACGCGCAAATCATCGACATGCAGTCAGTCGGCTCGAAACTCAACCTGACCGTCACAATGGGTTCCAACGAACAGCCGGTACATCTTTCCTACATCACCTCCGCCCCCGAGAGATTTCGGGCGGGTCAGCACGCCCGAGTGCACTTCATCGGAGGGGTGGTTGTCTACCCGGCCTGAGCTCGTGAACTGTTGGGCCGCTCAAGTCCACACCAGTGTCATCCCCGAGCTCCGGCGTCGTGCAATCGCACCCACTTTTGCACCGCCATTGTTCTGATCGCGACTGGACTTATTGTGTTGGCGGCTTCGTTTTGTGGAACCGTCTCAACGCGAAGGCCACTCCCATAATCACTATCCCGGCGCCGAGTACACCCAGCGCGATGATCGGGAGGACTCCTTGGCCCAGGTCGGCTGCCGTGACGGTGGCCGTGGCTGGAGCGGTAGCGTCCTGCTCGGCGGCGTTTGAGGTAGACGCGTCCGGGACACGAGCTGCTTCGGGCGGTGCGGTTCGTGCCGGTGTTTCCGGAGCGGGGACTGCCGTGGGTTGCGCTGTGTAACTGAAGGAAAACTCCCCGGAGATGGGGTGACCGTCGACGGAGACGGTCTGCCATTGCAGCAGGTAGTCTCCGGTTATTTCGAATGTGACGGGGGCGGTGATGATGTTGTCGGCGATGCTGACCTCTCCGGACACGATGTCTACCCCGTCTGGCCCGGTGACGCGGATGATGGTGGCCGTCTCAAAATCTGACAGCGGCGCTTCGGTGAAGGTCAGGGACACCTTCTCCAGGTTTGTGGTGACGGTCTCTCCGGCAGCTGGTGTCGATGCGGCTAAGGCGTCGTGAGCTGAGGCGCTCTGCGAGGAGAGAAGGGTGCTGCCGAGGATTGCGATGCAGGCAATGAGGATAGTAATTCGGGCGCCGGGGTGTGGGGGACGGTTCATGTACGGGCTCCTGGTTGACGGGGACTGCGGAGGAAGCGGATGCTTGTGGTAGCAAGGAGGATCGTTCCGATCGCGGCGAGGGAAACGATCGCCACCGTGTGGTCGAGGGTGGGGCCCGGTTGCCAGCCGTCTCCGATCACGCCGTACCATTCGGGAAGGACCACGGGGGCGGCTCCGACGAGCAGCACAAGGACCGCGACACCCGCAGCGAGCACCGCCATCGCTGTCGCGACCGTTCCCCGGGTGATGGGATGGGTCCGGTTCAGCGTGCAGACCAGCAGGCAGCCGGCGAGGAAGAGCTGACTGGTGTTCCACTGGTGACCGACCGGGTCATCGAGGGACCAAATGATCATCGGGGGAGCGAACGCGGTTATCAGACACACGACGAAGATGGTCGTAGCGACGACGGGGTGACGGATGAGATCCGCGATTTTGGTCGCGGCGGCGGAGTCCAACCACTCTCTGACACCGTCGGTTCCGTCGTGTCTGTAGTCAATTGTTCGGCTGACGAGAAGCAGGGGTTTACCCGCACCGATCACGACCACCACCAGGGTGACGAGGGTCAGGTGGCTGGTCGCGTACGCGGCGAAGAGATAGTTTTCGTAGGCTGCTGGTGCGGCGTTGGTGAGGTAGATGATGGCAGCCCATCCGATGATCCAGGCGGCGCTTCGCCGGACAGGCCATGAGGTGCCGGCCTGGCGCAGGCGGTGAACGCCGGCGGCGTATAGTCCGATGGCGAAAATTCCGGCGGTGAGCCAGATGGGATCGACGGCGAACGAGTCGAGCAGCCGGGGGGCTGAGAACGCGGAGGGCAGAGCCTGGCCGGTGAGTTTTTCGGCTGTGGTGACAGCGATCGTCAGCTCGCCTGCTGGCGGGGGAGTGCGGGCGAGAACGGCGGCGGCCCCGGAGGCGATTCCCATCAGTAACCCTTCGGATATGACCAGCCGAACCCACACAGCATTCCATCGCCCCGCCTGTACGGGGAGCCGGTTGATCAGCCAGCGGCGGTGACCGTAGCCGGCCGCTCCAAGTAGTGTCAATACAACTATTTTGAGGAGCAGAATTACGCCGTAGTCGGTTGATACCAGCTCCGAGACGGAGTTCAGGCGAAGCGAAGCACTGATCGCGCCGCTCAGGCTGACCCCGATTAAACAGATCAGCGCGAGAAAGGAGAACCGTCGCAAGAAAGGTTGCAGAACACCCGGCCCGGCGCGGAGGTGGGTGATCACCAGCACGAGCAGTGTCCCAATCCACGTGCCCGCGAAACCGACGTGCAGCCAGAGCGCGGCGGCGGCGGTTCGATGTCCGCCGGCGCCTGCTGCGTGGCCTTGAAGTGCCAGCGGGATCAACGCGGCGAACGCGCCGATCATCAGGATGAGGATAGAGACAGGTCTTCGGGACGCGAACGCGCCCACGGAGATAATGGCTGTCAGGAGAATGGTGACGGTGCTGCTTTGGCCAAGACTCACCTGAGTGAGGTACTGGCCGAGGGCGGGGCCGAAAATACCGGCGCGGATGGGCCCTGCGATGGTAATGAACGTGAGGACCGCGTAAATACCCGTCAGGACTGACCAGACGGCGGCGCTGACGGCTGTGACATCCATCGCTCGGCCGTGGGCCGGACCCTCTTGCGGTAGGAAGGTCCCGGCAACCACGAGTCCACCGATGGTTCCGGCGGCTGCAAGATTGGCCAGCACTTTGACCAGAGGCAGGCCGAAGGTCACAGCGGCGCCGGTGTCGACGAGAAGCGCAGGACGGTTGCCGAGTACCCACGCGGACAACAGCATGACGACGATCAGTGCTGCGCCGACCAGAACGAACGGGGCGAGTAGTCGGCGCCAGCGCCCGCGAGCCGGTACAGGAAACACTAGACGTGGAGGGGTAGGTACGTGGGTCATAGGGGAAGGATCACCGATCCCATCAGTGCCTGCAGCTGGTAAAGCCATGCGGACCAGACACCGGTGAGCATCAGTACTCCGATGGTGATCAAGCCCAGCCCCCCGATCCGGTTGATGAGGCGGGAATGTTTCCGGAGGAGTTTCAGCGCGTTGCTTGCCCATCCGATACCGAGGGCGAGGAGCAGGAACGGTAGACCGAGCCCGATGCAGTAGATCAGTCCGAGTAGCGCGCCACGCCATGCTGAGCCGGTGTTCAGGCTGAGGGCGGAGATAGCGGTCAGGGTAGGTCCGAGGCAGGGCGTCCAGCCCAGCCCGAAGACCACTCCCAGCAGCGGCGCGCCGGCGATACTTCCGGTGTTCTTGAGGTTCAGTTTGAGGGTTCGTTGCAGAACAGGGATGTAGCCGAGGAAGGACGCACCGGTGATGATGACGACCACGCCGAGGATCCGCACGATGAGGTCCTGCCATCGGATGAGCCACCCGCCGAAGGTTCCAAACAGAGCCCCATAGGCGATAAAGATCACCGCGAACCCGAGTACGAACAGCACCGTGCCCAGAACAAGGCGCTGTCGTGCTTTTCTGGTGCCCTGGTCAAGACTTCCGCCGAGGTACGCGAAATATCCGGGGACCAGGGGCAGCACGCATGGGGATGCGAACGAGATGAACCCGGCCAGCAGTGCCACTGGGATCGCGAAGATCAACTGCCCGTAGAGTACGGTGCCGACGATGTTGCTCATCTGGTGTTTCCTGCGGATCCTGGTTCGTCTAACACCTTTTGAATGAGAGCTTCTAACGTTGAACGGGCAAGGATTTGTCCGAGGACCCGGGCGGCGACTTTCCCGTCACGATCGAGGACAAGGGTGGTTGGGACGGCGTTCGGGGCGACGACCCCGCTGAAGGCGAGAAGAACGGAACCGCTGGTGTCAATAAAGGATGGGTAGGTGACCCCATACGTTTTGGTGAAGGCTTGGGCCGTGGGCAGCTGGTCCCGGACGTTGACACCGAGGAATGCGACGCCGTCGGGGAGGAACTGGGTGTAGAGCGCTTGCAGGTCGGGGGCCTCAGCGCGGCAGGGTGCGCAGCCGGCGTACCAGAAGTTCACCACGGTGACCTGGCCTTTGTAGTTCTCGGAGGACGCACTCTGTCCCGTGTCGAGGGTGCCTGAGAACGTGGGAGCCTCGCTTCGCTCACTGGCCGGGATCTCGGTGACGGTGCCGTTGCCGGAGACGTAGTTCTTCCCTGTCCCGTCACGGTACTGATCGGCGAGATCGTTGCTTGCGCATCCGGTCAATGTCATGACAATCACCAGCGCCCCAAGGATTTTGGCGCGCCGGCGCGTCTGGGTGTCGAGTTTCACGAGGTGAGGGCCTGGTCAAGGAGCGTACGAATCTCATCGACCGATCCGACGTCGAGCTTTTCGTCGTCGAGGAAAAAGGTGGGTGTGCCCTGCACACCCAATGCTGTGCCTTGGCTGAAGTCCGACTGCACCCGGGACTTTGTCGCAGGGTCCGCGACGGCATCATCGAACGCGACCATATCCAGGCCCAGTTCCTCTGCGTAACCGCGGAACACGGACGCTTTGGAGTCTTGCTGTTCGCCCCACTGCGTCTGGGTGTCGAACATCTTCTTGTACATGGCCTCGAACTGGCCCTGCTGCGCGGCCGCCTCGACAGCGATCGCCGCGTTCATCGAGTTCTTATGGGACGGGATCGGGAAATACCGAGCCACGAAACTTACCCGCCCGGCGTACTCCTCGCGCAGCTGCTCAATGGCCGGATACGCGGCCCCGCAGACCTCGCACTCAAAATCCAGAAATTCGACGAAGACCGGTTGGCCTTCCGCCGCGACGGACAGCCGGTGGCTGTTGGCGGCGGCGGCGGCGGTCAGGCCTTCCGCATCGGCTCGTTCACTCGCGGAGGGCCGCAACACGAACACCGTCACAATCACCGCGAGGCAAACAAACAGGGTCGCTGCGATACCGATGTTCCACTTTGTACTGGTTTTCATGACTTCCTTCAGTGAGACGGAATCGTAGTTACGAATCAAGGGCACACGCATTCCGGCCTGTAGAAACACGCGCAGGCACGGTCGTGTCGTCTTGGACTCATCGGCATGACGTCGCTAGCGCTCAGCGGCTGTCTTGGTGTCAGCGGCACGGTGCCGGCGTTCCAGTAGCATGCCGAGACAGAAGACGACCACCCCTGCGGTGATGAAGACGTCGGCGAGGTTGAAGGTCGCGAACCAGTTGCTATGCAGGTAGTCCACGACACCGTTCCCGTCGAGCCTGTCGATGAAATTGCCGAGAGCACCTCCGATGACCAAAACACCCGCCCAGCTCGCTGCAGCGCTGAGGTACGGGGCGCGGACAAGAGCGACGCTTATCAAGGCGGCAAGGACGACCCCGGAACCTACGCTGATAACCCAAGACGGCAATGCTTCACCGAGACTGAAAGCGACACCCGGGTTTGTTGTCCGCCACAGTTCGATGACACCCAGCGGGATGACTCTGCCGTCGGCGAGGATGGACCAGGCCACGGCCTTGATGATCAGGTCGATACCGGCCAGAAGAACACTTCCGATGACCAGCTGCGGTCGTCTCGAACCGGAAATCGGCGGCCCCATCACAGGGTCACCTCAGCTGCAAAGCCCAGAGCAGCACACAGACCAAGAGCGAGCCCGAACTCAGATGCCAGCTCGAGCTGCGTTCCGAGAACAGGCCCAATGACGCGTCCGTCATGCAGTTCCGTTAGCACCCGCATCGTAGTGAAATCACGGGTGAAGGCTTTTGCGATCAGTGTGGCCATCATCGTCACGAGGAAAGTGGGCGCGTACTTGGCGTCCATCAGAACAGTTGGAAGACTCGGGGCAAGACGCTCGATTCGATCAGGATGAAAAGTCCGAGACCAATGAAGACCGCAGGGACAAGCCAGTGCTCGACCTTCTCGAGCATCTCGGTGACCGTCTTATTCGTCCCGACAGAACGAGCGACCAGACACCACACCGCAACGAGGAGGAAGAACACGATGATCGTAACCACCGTGTCAGCAACAGGGCTGGTGCGGAACACGGGCGTGTAGAGGGAGATGTTGTCCGCGCCGTTCGCGATCGTGATCCCTGCGACACCGACCAACCCAACGGCACTGATCGAACTCTCGTTATCGTCATCGTCGTCGGCCCCTCTCCGTAGGGTGCGGATCAATCCGACCACTCCGATCCCCAGCGGGATCAAGCCAAGCAGCCCCACCCACTGATCGGGGATGATCGTCAGACCCGCGGCCGCGATAACGCTGATCACGACAAGAGTTGCAAAACCAAGGTACTGGCCCACGACAACCTTCCATGCCGGCATCGAGCCGCGCGTGGAAGCCAGGAAAAGGACTGTCAGAACGACGATGTCATCGATATTCGTCGCGGCGAACAGGCCGATCGCGGCGGCGACTGTACCGATCACTTCGCCACCCCGGCGTTGCTTCGGCCCAGGCCACTAGAGGCTGCGTCTGCCCCACCCGCACCGCTCGAGCCGGTGCCGTACGTCAGGCAGAGATCGACTTGGTACCCGGTTGCCTTCAACAAAGCCTCAGCGGCCTCGAGAAGATCCATCAGCTCCGGCCGCGCTAGGGAGTAAAACACCTGACGGCCCTGCGCACGCCCGACCACCAGATCGCACTCACGCAGACAGCTGACATGCTCAGACACCGTCGACTGAGCCAGTCCCAGTTCAGCTACCAAGTCGCTGACTCGCGCTTCACCCTGCTGGAGGCGCCGCACGATCTGGAGCCGCTTCGGATCCGCCAGGGAATGAAAAAGTGACACAGCAGCCGTGTCACCCCGCTCATAACCAATCGACATAGACCGATGATATCGTACGAATTCGATGTCAGGTACGGCCGGTGACCGGCATCTCCTCCGTGCTATCGGGGTGTAACGGGAACTCACCGGTCCCAGTAGCCGAGGAATTTCTTGGTAGCCCGCTTCATTCGGAATAGCGGGCACGGCATAGTTCACTGTTTACTGTATGGTCATTGCATGCTGACTATTGCTTCGCGTCTCGACGTCATGAACCGGCTTGGCCGGGCGATGGCGGATCCAACACGCTCGCGGATCCTGATGACACTACTCGGCGGGCCAAGCTACCCGGCTGTGCTCTCGCGCGAGCTGGAACTCACCCGCTCAAACGTCTCGAACCATCTGACGTGTCTGCGCGATTGCGGGATTGTCGTCGCTGAACCAGAGGGCCGGCAGACGCGCTACGAGATCTCGGACCCGCACCTTGCTGCAGCGTTGACCGCACTGGTGGATGTTGCGTTGGCTGTCGACGAGAATGCACCGTGCGGGGATACATCCTGCACAGTGCCCGGATGTTGCGGGACGCAGGCGCGGGCGTGAGCGCGGTCGAGAAGTCCCAGGTGGAGGGGACTGTAGTCGACGACGACGATGACGATTACGACGGGCCGTGGTGGAAGGATCGCGGGATCATGGTCCCGGTGTTCTCCGGTATCGCGTTCCTTTCGGGCCTGATCTGTGAGTGGTCCAGTGCAGAGATCCCGGCACTGGTGCTGTTCTGGATCGGTCTGCTGCTGGGCGCGTCGACATTCACGCCGGGGGCGATCCGGAAGCTATTCACGGGCAAGCTCGGCATTAGCCTGCTGATGACGATCAGCGCTGTCGGCGCGGTCATCCTCGGCTACGTAGAGGAAGCAGCTGCGCTGGCGTTCCTATACTCGATTGCTGAAGCGCTCGAGGACAAGGCGATGGACCGCGCCCGCGGTGGTCTTCGCGCACTGTTGAAGCTCATCCCCGACACTGCGATGGTGCGCCGTGGCGGGGCCTCGGTCGAGATCGCAGCGAAGGACCTTGCTGTTGGGCAGATCATGCTCGTTCGTCCCGGGGAACGGATCGCGACCGACGGAATCGTCCACTCCGGCCGATCCAGCCTGGACACCTCCGCGATCACCGGCGAGTCAATCCCGGTCGAAGTCGAGCCCGGCCATGCTGTCTCAGCCGGCGCGATCAACACCGCCGGGGCGCTTGAGGTCGAGGTCTCCGCGGCGGGTACGGACAACTCCCTGACCACGATCGTGGAACTGGTCGAGCAAGCACAGGCCGAGAAGGGCGACCGTGCGCGTCTTGCGGACCGGATCGCCCGCCCCCTGGTTCCCGGCGTGCTGATCCTTGCCGCACTGGTCGCACTGATCGGCTCCCTGTTCGGAGACCCAGAGCTGTGGATCACCCGTGCTCTGGTCGTTCTGGTCGCGGCCAGCCCCTGTGCGCTGGCGATCTCGGTGCCGCTCACGGTCGTCGCCGCGATCGGTGCAGCCAGCAAGTTCGGTGTGATTATCAAATCCGGCGCCGCCTTCGAACGCTTCGGTACGATCCGCCACGTCGCCGTAGACAAGACCGGCACGCTAACCCGCAACCAACCGGCCGTCACCGCGGTCCTCACCGCCGACGGTGTGACCGAGCGTCAGGCGCTGGAGTGGGCGGCCGCGCTGGAACAACACAGCACCCACCCGCTAGCTGCGGCGATCACCGCCGCAGCGCCTGGAGTTCCCGCGGCAGTTGATGTGATTGAAGAGGCAGGCCATGGCATAGAAGGTACGATCGGTGCGTCTCGGATCACCGTCGGCAGCCCCCGCTGGCTGGACGCGGGCCAGCTCGGAAGCCAGGTCACCGGCATGGAAGAGCAGGGCATGACCGTCGTCATCGTTCACCGCGACGGTAGACCAGCTGCCGCGATCGGCGTCCGCGACGAACTGCGCCCCGAGGTCCCCGAGGTCATCCGCACCCTCGCCGACCAAGGTGTCGGTGTGACAATGCTCACCGGCGACAACACCCGTACCGCGCATACCCTCGCAGCGCAGGCCGGCATCAGCGACGTCCGCGCCGAACTCCGACCCGAGGACAAGGCCGCCGCGATCGGCGAGCTATCCCGGGCGGGGTCGGTCGCAATGATCGGCGACGGCATCAACGACGCCCCCGCTCTCGCCGCCGCCGACATTGGCATTGCAATGGGGGCGTCCGGTTCGGACGCCGCGATCGAGTCCGCAGACGTCGCCTTCACCGGGTATGACCTGCGACTCATCCCGCGCGCATTCGACCACGCCCGCCGCGGCCGACGCATCATCAACCAAAACATCGTCCTGTCGCTGCTGATCATCACCGCCCTGCTCCCGCTAGCACTGTTCGGCGTCCTCGGGCTGGCCGCCGTCGTATTGGTCCACGAGGTCGCGGAAGTCATCGTGATCCTCAACGGGCTCCGCGCCGCGCGCACCCGAAAGACGATCTCGTGACCACGCAGGGTGCCGGGGCACCTGCCGAAACGGCTACAGAAGAGGCTCAAAAGTCCGTGTCCGGTCGCAAGCGTAGAAAGAGGTCTCATCGTGCGCTCGGTATCACTCTCGCCGTCACCGCTCTCGGGCTGATCCTTGACCAGGTCACGAAGATGCTCGCGATTGCACAGCTGTCAACGGGCAGCCGTGTCCCACTCGTCGCAGACGCTCTCTCACTGTTGCTTGTTAGAAATCCAGGAGCCGCGTTCTCCGTCGGCTCAGGATCCGCGTGGGTGTTCACGGTCATCGGGGTCCTCACCGCGGCCGTGATGATCGGCGTCGCCGTGCGACTACGGGGCATCCGCTGGGGCATTGCGCTGGGCCTCATACTTGGTGGCGCGGTCGGCAATCTTGCAGACCGGCTCCTGAAACCGCCGTCCTTCGGGCAAGGGCACGTCACTGACTTCATCGCTTATGGCAACCTCTTCGTCGGAAATGTCGCCGATATCCTCATCGTCAGCGGTGTCCTACTTTGTTTGATCTTTCTCTTCTCGGGTCACAAACCGAGACTGCACCCTTCCCTAAACGCAGATCCGAATCGAGGATGAGGGGACTGATCGAGCGAGTTCGGCGGCAACAATCGAACCGCTGCGACCTGCAACACGGTGAATGGGACATTGATGGGTAGCACCGGAAGCGCAATAGCCCAGGCCTCTCTGCTGGTTTCCTTCCCCGTCGCGGCAGCAATCATCGGTTCAGTAGTCTCGGTTCTTCGACCTCCTGGCCCCAGACTCACGAGCGCAGTCCAACACTTCGCCGCCGGCGTTGTGCTCGCAGCGTTAGCAGGCGAAATCCTTCCCGACCTCCGTCAGGAAGGCAATCTGGGCTGGGCAGTTGCCGGCTTCACAGCCGGAACTGCCGTAATGCTCACCCTCGGCGCCCTCGGACGCAAAATCGAAAGTAAACCCAAAGACGACACCGCGTCCGTCGTCCCACTCGGCTTGATCATCGCCGTAGGGATCGACCTGCTCCTCGACGGACTCCTGGTCGGGCTGAGCTCAACCCTGGATAGTAAACAGGGGCTCATTATCACCATCGCTCTCACGATCGAGATCCTCTTCATCGGGCTCTCCGTCACCACATCCCTCAATCAAACAGGGCTCAGTCGTCGTCGTTCCGTCATCATCAGCAGCAGCCTCGGCTTCACCACCGCCCTCGGCGCAATCCTCGGAGCAGCGCTCCTCGCTGGTGCTTCGTCGGCGACCCTGGCGGCGGTGCTTGCCTTCGGCGGCGCCGCCCTGCTCTACCTCGTCGTAGAAGAACTCCTCACCGAAGCTCACGAACAAGAAGAAACCACGCTACTTGGCGCCATGTTCTTCCTCGGCTTCCTCACGATCTACATTCTCGGCGTACTCTGACACACAAGAGTCGCGTTACTGATCGCCCCTATGCGTGGATCAAGGCCCGCCAGACTAGGGACGACTACCGGATTTTCGAACGCAACCAGTACCGGGACGCAAACCGGAATGACTGGGTCCGGATAACAGAGACATGACCCATGACACGGTGATGCTCATTGGCGGTCGGGCTCGGAGGGCTTCTTACTCCCGTGGGCTTTTCGCAAACTCAGGATGTGAGTGTGTCGTCGTACGAAGAGCCGTTTTTGGTACATGTGAGCAGCAACGGTAGCCCTCCGGTTCTCAATTGCTTCGCGGTGAACTCCGCGGTTCGCGTGCCACGCGTCTTGACTTGAGTTTCGTTCCGTGGCTTACTGTTTATACCCCTAGGGGGTATGAATGGTGAGGTGTGGTGTTGGTCGGGTACTCGGATAACAAGGATGCTCTTTTGAAGCGGCTGAGTCGTGCGGAGGGGCAGGTGCGTGGCATTGCCCGGATGGTTGAGGAGGACACGTACTGCATTGATATTTTGACGCAGGTGTCGGCTGCGACGAAGGCCCTCGAGACGGTTGCGTTGTCGCTTCTGGATGATCACCTGAAGCACTGTGTCGCTGAGGCGAGTGCCGAGGGTGGGCCGGTGGCTGAGGAGAAGCTTCGGGAAGCGTCCGCTGCGATCGCTCGTCTTGTCCGTTCCTGATGTTCGACCCAGTGAGAAAGTAGAACCTGATGACTGAAACGACGATGAACGCTGATTTGGGTCTGACCGACAAGAATGGCGGGTGCGCCTGCGGTCACACGGGGCACGGCGCCGTCACGAGCGATCCCAACTCGGATGTGGTTCGATCGCATTACCTGGTGTCCGGGATGACCTGCTCCCACTGCGTTGCCAGCGTGACGGGGGAGCTCAGCGCAGTCCCCGGGGTGGAGAGCGTGAGTGTTGCCTTGAACGTGGGCGGTGCTTCCGCGGTGACAGTTGTCAGCTCTGCCCCGGTTCCGGTTGATGACGTGCGCGCCGCGATCGTCGAGGCCGGCTACGAGATGGTTTCGGGCTAAGCACGACCATGACTGACGTGAGCCTGGATATCGGGGGGATGACGTGTGCCTCCTGTGCGACGCGGATTGAGCGGAAACTCAACCGCATCGACGGGGTTACCGCGTCAGTCAATTACGCGACCGAGAAAGCACGGGTGCAGACGGTCGGCGTCGAAGCTGCTGACCTGATCGCTGCGGTCGAGGCAGCCGGATACACCGCCGCCCTCCCTCCGGTTGCTTCGGTGACCGAGCCAGAAGGCGATGAGCCGGTTGATGACGAGCTGGTGGGTCTTCGGCAGCGGCTACTGATCTCTTCCGTTTTGGCGGTGCCGGTTGTGGTGTTGTCGATGGTTCCGGTTTTCCAGTTCTCGAACTGGCAGTGGTTCGCGCTGATGCTCGCGGCGCCGGTCGTAGTGTGGGGGGCGTGGCCTTTCCACCGCGCCGCGGCGGTGAACGCCCGGCATGGTGCCGCGACCATGGACACCCTCATCAGTGTCGGTGTGATCGCAGCTTTTGGGTGGTCCCTGTACGCCCTGTTCTTCGGTCACGCCGGGGATCCCGGGATGCGGATGAGTTTCACGGTGACGGGCGCGGCCGGCAACGGGATGTCTGAGCTGTATCTCGAGGTCGCGTCCGCGGTCACTGTCTTCATCCTCGCCGGCCGTTACATCGAGGCGCGCACGAAGAAGCAGTCGGGTGCGGCATTGAAGGCACTTCTGGCGTTGGGTGCCAAAGACGCCACCCGCAGGCGCTCCAATGTCGACGAGCTCGTACCGGTCGACACGTTGCTGCCCGGGGATGTGATTGTGGTCAGGCCGGGGGAGAAGATCGCAGCCGACGGGCTGATCACTGACGGTGTCTCCGCGGTGGATGCGAGCATGCTGACGGGAGAGTCGGTCCTGGTGGAAGTTCATCCCGGGGACCGGGTCGTGGGTGCGACGATCAATGTCGGCGGACGGTTGCTGGTTGAGGTGACCCGGGTCGGTGCGGACACGGAGCTCGCCCGGATGGGCCGGCTGGTGGAGGAGGCGCAGAGCGGCAAAGCCCAGGCGCAGCGGCTCGCTGACCGGGTCTCTGCCGTGTTCGTTCCCGTCGTCATCGCCCTCGCCCTGATCGCGTTCGCGGGCTGGCTTGTTATTGGCGGGTCGGTAGAGACGGCGTTCGCGGCAGGTGTTGCGACCTTGATCATTGCGTGCCCGTGCGCGCTGGGCCTCGCGACCCCGACCGCGCTGCTGGTCGGCACGGGACGCGGATCCCAGCTGGGCATCATCATCCGCGGCCCCCAAGTCCTCGAGCAGACCCGTACGGTCGACACGATCGTGCTCGACAAAACGGGAACCATCACCACCGGGAAGATGGTCGTCACCGGTGTCGAGGCAACCATCGGCACGTCCACGGAGCAGCTTGTCCGGTTCGCCGCCGCCGCGGAAGAAGGATCAGAACATCCCATCGGACGCGCGATCGTTGCGCACTCTGAAGCTCAAGGATTCGACCGAGTGAGTGTGGAAGCGTTCCAAGGTCATCCGGGGCACGGGGTCCAGGCCGTCGTCGATGGGCACCTTGTCATTGTCGGCCAGCCGGCGTGGCTTTCGGACTCTTGGTCCGTCCCGACACCCGCCGACCTCCGTCCGGCGATCGAGGAGGCAGAGTCCGCCGGCCAGACCGTGATGGCGGTCAGCTGGGACGGGGAGTTCTACGGGATCATCGCCGTCGGGGACACCGTCAAACCCTCCAGCGCCGACGCCATCGCCCAGTTCGTGGCCCTCGGGCTCCGCCCGGTCCTGCTCACCGGGGACAACGCTGGATCCGCGTATGCCGTCGCGCGGCAGGTCAGTATCAGTGAGGTGCATGCCAGCAGCACCCCGAAGGACAAGCTCGCCCTGATCAGGTCGCTGCAGGAGGCGGGCCGGGTGGTCGCGATGGTCGGTGACGGGGTCAACGACGCTGCCGCGTTGGCTGCTGCCGACCTGGGGGTTGCGATGGGTACCGGGACCGACAGTGCGATCGCGGCCAGCGACATCACAATCGTCAGCGGCAACCTCACCGGCGTCGCCGACGCTATCCGCCTGTCCAGGCGGACCCTCGGCACGATAAAAGGGAACCTGTTCTGGGCGTTCGCGTACAACGTCGCAGCGATCCCTGTCGCGATGCTCGGGCTCCTCAACCCGTTGTTCGCGGGAGCTGCGATGGCGTTCTCCTCCGTGTTCGTCGTCAGCAACAGCCTCCGGCTCAGGAACTTCCGGCCCGGCACCAGGGCACACCGATGACCCCGCCCACGCCGACCCGGCCGCACAGCACACCGGTGAGCCTTGGACGAACCCGGGCACGGGTTCTCGGCGCGAACACGATCCGGCGGACGGTGCTTCTCTTAGCCGTCGTCAGCGCTGTCGTCCTCGGGCTCCTCGCGATGCACACCCTGCAGACCGGGATGGGCAACCACAACGTCCCCATG
This sequence comes from Subtercola boreus, assembly GCF_006716115.1. NCBI lineage: Bacteria > Bacillati > Actinomycetota > Actinomycetes > Micrococcales > Microbacteriaceae > Subtercola > Subtercola boreus. Next base: position 142,747 of record NZ_VFOO01000002.1, read on the forward strand.
AACTCCACGGGCGAGATGAGCGCAATCGGTGACACCGCGCACCATGCCGACGAGACCCTGCCCGGCACCGACACGGTGGTGGGCGCCGACGTCATGGGCGGTTCACACCGGCACGTCACTTCGTCGGAGTGTTCGGGGATGTGTGACCCGGAACACACGATGGCGGGCATGATCTGTGTCCTCGCGCTTCTGCTCACCGGCCTTCTCCTCGCCGCGATCAGACCCGCGAGCACCTACACCTCAACGCCCCTCGCACCTGTGCTGTTGCGGGTCGTCGATGCGGCAGTCGCCCGGCCTGGGCCTGCACCACCTGATCTGAATGTTCTATCCATTTCGAGAACATGATTGCGTCCGCCCGCACCCCGGGCGCTACACGCACGCACTTTTTCTTCTCTACTGAAATGGATAACTATCTAATGCCAAAACTTCGCACCACACTTACTGTCACGGCCGCTCTCGCGGCCGCGGTGACTCTCGCTGCGTGCTCGTCGTCCACCGGGTCGATGGGCGGCATGAACCACGGGGGCGCCGCGATGAGTTCTGCGCCCACGATGACGGCCGGCACCAACAACACCGCCGATGTCACCTTCGTCACCGGCATGATCCCGCACCACACCCAGGCGGTCACCATGGTCGACAGCCTCCTGAAGAAGGACGGCATCGACCCGAAAGTCATCGCTCTGGCGGCACAGATCAAAGCAGAGCAGGCACCCGAGATCGACACGATGACCGGGTGGCTCACCACCTGGGGGGTCCCGGAAAGCACCGGGATTTCGGGCATGGACATGGGTACCGGCATGGGAATGATGTCCGAGGAGGACATGTCAGCCCTTGATGCTGCGACCGGCACCGAGGCGTCAAAGCTGTTCCTGACCCAGATGACCCAGCACCACGAGGGCGCTATCGGGATGGCCAACACGGAAGTCAGCTCCGGGCAGGACCCCGACGCCTTGGCGCTGGCGAAGAACATCGTCAGCAGCCAGACCGAAGAGATCCAGACCATGACGGACCTCCTCAACACCATCCAGTAACACAGCCGTCGGGTGAGCCGGCCGGTCAAAGAGCCCGCTCACCCGACACCGCCCCCGCACCCACGGGGACGGTTCTGTCTGCCCCTACCCGGGCGACCATCCCCGTCACACGCTCACGCTTCCCAACCCGGCCGCGACGATGCCTTCTTCCGTCCTTGGCTGGCGCGGTGAACCGTGACTCTCGCTCTTACCCCGAATGTAAGGAACCCCTCTTTGTCTTTCCCAACCCGACGAACATTTCTGCTCGGCCTGGCCGGCACCGGCGCTCTGGCCCTCGCCGGATGCACCGGCACCGGCACCACCACCAATTCCACACGTGTCGAAAATGATGCGCCGCCTGGCACGGCGACCGTCGCCAACGTGGAAGGGACGTCCGGGCCGCTGATCGGCGGCACGATCGTCACGGTCACCGGATCTAACCTGCACAACACCACCGGCGTGACCGTCGGCGGGAGCCCGGTTGTAGCGCTGACCGCCACCCAGGACACCGTCACCTTCACCACCCCCAACGCGGCGGAGTATCAGCCTGGCGCCGTGCCCGTCGTTCTCACCCAGACCAGTGGCGAACCCATTGATGCCGGCAGGGTGTTCGAGTACCAGGTCATCACACCGGTCGATAAGCAGATGGCGTACGCGTTCACCTACTGGCAGAACTACAACCTCGCCGAATGGGGCCAGCTGCCGGACAACGACTGCGGTAACTACGCCAACCAGACCCTCCTCGCCCGCGGCTGGGAACAGAACGAGGACTGGTTCAGCGACTACGCGACCACCGGAGACTTCAGCCTCAGCTGGGTACGCGGCAACGAAATGGACGAATACCTCCAATCCCGACCCGAAGTCACACGCCTCCCGTTCGAGGCCCGTAACCAAGTGAAGATCGGTGACATCGTCATGTTCGACTGGGACCAGGAGAACGACAACGGTGTTGACCACACCATGATCGTCTCAGCTGTCATTCCGCAGGCCAACGGTGTCAACGCGATCAAGCTCGCCGGGCACACTGTCGACGCCCAATATCGGGACTTCGACGACCGGATCACTGTCGAGCACCCAGGCGGCACTGCCCACTTCCTCAGCATCGCCTAACCCAAACCCGGGCCCGCCTTCGCCAGGCGCGTCCGGGGGCCGGGTCAACGGCTTAGGGTGACCGACGCGTTCTCTGCGGTGCTCCCGCCTATTGCTGCCGTATCGTGCTCGGCGGCGGGCGAGACGACGCTGACTTCTGGTCGGAGGTCAAGGCGGCGAAGCAGCTGCGCGTTCAGCGCAACGACCACCGTCGACACGCTCATCAACAGCGCGCCGACCGCCATCGGAAGAATGAACCCGACGGGCGCGAGAACGCCGGCGGCGAGGGGCACGGAGAGTAGGTTGTAGCCGGCGGCCCACCCCAGGTTCTGCTTCATCTTCCGGTAGCTCTTTTTCGACAACTCGATCACTGAAAGCACCGAACGTGGATCGTCGCTTGCGAGGATGACGCCAGCGGATGCGATCGCAACATCGGTGCCGGCACCGATCGCGATGCCGACGTCGGCCTGCGCCAAGGCGGGTGCGTCGTTCACGCCATCACCGACCATCGCGACCTTCCGGCCTTCCGCCTGCAGCTGCACGACCTTCTGGGCCTTGTCCTCCGGGTGCACGCCGGCGAAGACCCGGTCGATCCCGAGCGACGCGGCGACAGACTGCGCGACGGCTTCGGCATCACCGGTGATCATCACGACCTGAATCCCCAGTGCGTGGAGGGCGTCGACGGCCTGCCGGGACTCGAGCCGGATCTCGTCCGCGAGCCCTAACGCACCCACAACGGCGCCGTCTCGGAGTACGTGCAGGATGATCTGACCGTCGTTCTCCCACGCCGTCGTCTCCGCCAATGGTGAAGCGTGGTGGGTGGTGAGCATGCTCGGCCCGCCGACACTGATGGTGCTGCCATCCACGGTTCCTGAGACGCCGACCGCGGTCGAGGCCTGAAACTCGGTCGCGTGATGGGTCGGGAGTTCACGGGTTTTTGCGGCGGTGATGATGGCCTGTGCAAGCGGGTGCTCGCTATCCGCCTCGACCGCGGCCGCCCAGCCAAGCACATCCTCCACCGTGACCCCGTCAACGACCGCGACCGTCGAAACGATCGGTTCGCCCTTGGTCAGGGTTCCGGTCTTATCGAACAGGACTGTGTTCACCGTTCGCATGCTCTCAAGAGCGAGGCGGTCCTTGATCAGCACGCCGCCCTTCGCCGCACGCTCCGTTGCGATCGACACGACAAGAGGTATTGCCAGACCCAACGCGTGCGGGCACGCGATCACGAGAACGGTGACCGTCCGGATCACAGCGTCATCGGGTGCACCGAGGGCTGTCCAAACGATCGCGGTGAGAGCTGCCGACCCGAGCGCGAACCAGAACAACCACCCGGCCGCAGTGTCCGCGAGCCGCTGCGCCCGGGACGTGGAGTTCTGGGCCTCACTGACAAGGCGTTGAATGCCCGCCAACGCCGTGTCATCCCCAACAGCTGTCACCCGCACCCGGAGAGCGTTATCGGTCGCGACAGTACCGGCCACCACATGAGAGCCCACACTTCTGGTCACTGCCCGGGACTCACCCGTGATCATCGACTCGTCAACGTCAGCGGTACCTTCCGTAATATCCCCATCTGCCGGCACCCGGCCGCCAGGCCGCACCACAACAAGATCTCCCACCACCAGCTCAGACGGCGGAACCTTTACGGTGCTCTCACCCTCGACACGTTCCGCTTCGTCCGGGAGCAGAGCGGCCAGCGATTCCAGCGCGGTCGATGTCTGCGCGAGGGAGCGCATCTCGATCCAATGTCCGAGCAGCATGATCACGATCAGAAGCGCTAGCTCCCACCAGAAATCCAGTTGGTGATCCAGCAGGCCCAAACTTGCGCCCAACGATGCGAGGAAGGCGACTGTGATTGCCAGTGCGATGAGGAGCATCATTCCTGGCTTCCGTGCGCGGAGCTCCGTGGCAGCACCCGTCAGGAACGGCCGCCCACCCCACACATACATCACCGTTCCAAGCGCCGGAGAAATCCACTCGGTGACGGGGGTTTCCGGTAACGCGTACCCCAGGATCATCGCGAACATGCTGCTGAAAAATGTGACCGGGACAGCGATGACCAGCATGATCCAGAACAACCTCCGGAATTGGGCAACATGATCGCCGTGACCGGCATGGCCCCCGTGAGCTGCGTGATCCATCCCGCTGTGACCGGTCTTCTCGCCATGTGCCATGGCGGCAGCATTAGGCGCTTCAGGGGTCAGGTGGTGGCTGTGCTCGATTCGACTCATGTACCGAACCATATACCCCCTAGGGGTATATGTCGAGACAAGGCTGGGCTCCTAGGCGGCCGTCAAAGAGCTTCTCTTCGGAGGTTGTCAAAATGGGCGTGGCTTCTCATCGCCATACTGGGTCGCGCTGTTCTGGCAGCAGCTTCTTGCGTGAGATGGGGGCTAGCGTGGGCGGTCGTTGTGTAGGCGCAAGGCTATCCAGAGGCCGCAGCGGCGGCATACGTACGATGCACCTCTGTCGAGTTCGTGGACGTGACGCCTGTTGCGGAGTTTGCCGCAGCAGGAGCACACGACGCGGGTGTCAACAGTCATGAGAAATGGCCGTACCGGCCGCTTTGCTAATGGGGCGGGTGTGAGTCGTGTGGTCAAACGCTGGTGCGAGCCAGTCAGCTCGCCGATCAGTGGTAGGCATTTACCGATCATCCTCCTCACAGGTTCATTCCGCTCGGGTGCGGTGTGGGACGGCTAGAGCATGGAGCCAAGGTCGGAGGCTATAGAGGGGTAGGTGGCGGTCATCGACTTGAGCTGCCGGGTGGTGAGTCCAAGTTTGATGGCTAGACCGAGGATGTTGATCAGTTCGGAGTAATCGGGCCCGAGGAGGTGCGCGCCGAGGATCGTGTCGGTGTTCATATCGATGATGATCTTCGTAGCTGCAGTCGTCTCACCGACGCGGTAGTTCGAGTACCAGCCGCTGGTGTCGAGGTGACGGACCGTGATGTCTGCGCCGCTGTCTCTCGCGTCTTGTTCGAGGACACCGACGCGGTTGAGTTCGGGGATGGTGAACACGGTGGTGGGCACGGCCGTGTAGTCGGGGGTCGTGGTGGTGGCCTTGAGCATATTGGAGGCTGCGACCTTCCCTTCGAACACGGCGACCGGAGTGAGGGGTCTGCCTGGTGTGTCGGCGCAGTCGCCGGCTGCGTAGACGGCGGGGTTGGTGGTGCTCTGCAGGTGTCCGGTGACGGTGACTCCGCGCGGGGTAGAGGCGATGTTTGCGGCGTTCAGGTCCAGGCCGTCGAGATTCGGGATCCGGCCTGCGCCGTGCACCACGAGGTCGGCGCCGATCACGAAGGTCTGCCCATCTCGCTCGAGCGTGATGTCGAGACCCGCCGCCGTGGGAGTGACGCTATGGATCGTGGTGGCAAGCTGCACAAAAATGCCCGTTTTCTTGGTGCGTTCCACGAGCAAATCAACAAGGTCCGGGTCAAATTCCTTCAAGGGCCGGTCGCCGTGATCGATGATTGTGCAGTTGGTTCCGGCGCGGGCGGCGATGTGCGCGAACTCGAACGAGATGAACCCGCCGCCAACGAACACGATTCGCTCCGGGAGCCGGTTGAGGTTGAGGAAATCGCTGCTGTCGATCAGGTGCTCGTGACCGGGGAACGCCAACGAGCGCGGGCGTGCACCGGAGGCAATAAGGAACCGTTTCGCGTTGACCTGCATCTCGTCGACGTCAATCCGGTTCGGACCGGTGAAGCGGGCGCTGCCGTGAAAGCTCACAACCCCGTTTCCGACGAGCTCGTCCTCTATCCCTTCAGGCACGCTATCGGTGAACCCTCGTTTATGGGCCATCAGAGCCGACCAGTCGATCGAGATCCTGCCCTCGCTGATGCCCTTACTGCGCATCAGATCGGCCGCGTCGATGACTTCCGCTCCGCGCCGGAGGATCTTCTTCGGATCGCAACCCCGCAGCGCACACGTGCCTCCATAGGGAAGGGCGTCCACGATCCCGACACGCCAGCCCTCGGCGGCACACTTGTTCGCGGCCGTCGTACCGGCCATCCCGGCACCAACGACGAACAGGTCGAACTCCGCGCTCACGCTGCAGCCAGGGCGGAGCGCAGTTGCTCCACCGTTGGTGCGCCAGCGAGCCCTTCGGGTGTGACATATATACGGCAGGCAAGCCCGACTAGCGCATCCGGATCGGGGAAAAGGTCAGCGCCGTTCACCAACATGCTCGGCGACCCTCGGAAACCAATCGCCCTGGCCTGCTCCACCGTCTCCACCAGAAACGGTCTCACGGTCAAGCCGGGCCGATCCTGGGCGAGGTCCGCGAGACGTGCTGCAGCAACCGTCCAGTTCGGGCATCCATCAAAGTATTGCAAGGTTATCTCCACGACCCGACTGTAAACCCTGCACCCCACTGCAAGGTCAAGTGATGGAATGAGGTCATGCGAATCGGAAACCTTGCCCATGCCACCGGAGTCAGCGCGCAAACGATCCGGTTCTACGAACGCCAGGGACTCCTACCCTCGCCCGATCGGGAGACAAACGGGTACCGGCAGTACAACGCCGCGGCCGCTACGCGGTTGCGGTTCATTCGAGCATCCCAGACCGCCGGCTTGACGCTCACCGACATCGGCAGCGTCCTCGCCCTCCGGCAGGCGGGCGAGGTGCCTTGCGAGCACGTCACCGCCCTACTTACTGGCAAGCTCGAAGACGTCCGTACTCGGCAACGGGAGCTTGCCCTTCTGGAGACCGAACTGGAAAACGCCCTCGACGCGAGCCGCCAACTCGACCCCGCCGACTGCACCGCCAGCAGCGTGTGCCAGATCATCGTAAAACCGCATACGCGTCCATGAACGACCGTTCACGAGCCGATCAGGGCAGCGGTGCGCGAAGGCGTTGACCGTGTGTCGCGGGTAGTGTCCGAAGCTTTGTAACGCAGGCGACCTTCGCGTTACGGCTTTGAGGCCGTCCCGGTCTATTCGGAGACGCCTGCGGCTAGCTCGTACCTATATAAGGTCGCGCGCGACCATCCAACGAGCTGTGCTGCGTCGGCCGCTGTTTTTCCGGCCTTTCGAGCGGCGCGAACGATCTCGAGCTTTTCCGCGATGATTCGCGGGTCACTCGTGGGTCGTCCGAACTTGGTGCCGGCTGCTTGAGCGACGGCAATGCCGGCGTTGACGCGTTCGACGATCAGTTCGCGTTCGTATTCGGCCAGGGTGGCGAGCATGCCGAGCATCATCCGACCAGTCTTCGTCGAGGGGTCAATGCCGTCTGACACGGACCGCACGTTGATTCCGGCTTGTTGCAGCGACTTCACGGTGTTCAGTACGTCAATCAGTGACCGGCCGAGCCGGTCGATCCGCCAGACCACGAGGGTATCTCCGTCGACGGCGTGCTCGAGGAGCCGACTCATCGCAGGTCTGCTCGCGGCGACCTTTGTTCCGGAGGTGACGTCGGAGAATATGTCCCGCTGCTGCACCCCGATCTTTACGAGTGCGTCGACCTGCAGTTGTGCATCCTGCGCGGCGGTGCTGACCCGCGTGTATCCGAGTAGTCTCATGTGGCCATCATGCCTCAGCAACTCCTAAAAACCGGCGTGAGACACATGTGACTACGAGATGAGTTTTCGAGACAACCGGCAACCGCGGAATCTCGCGGATCCAGCAGACCATTTCGTGGGGGAGTGGGGTGCCTCAGAAACCTTTACCTTTTCGAGGCGCATCGTGTTTCCAGGGGCCTCGTTCGCGGGCCAATGAAGGTGACTGTTATACCGCGACGGCGGACGGGAACGATCTGGCAGGGTCCTCATGATCAGGCGAGGGTGAGGAAGAGTTTCTCGAGCTTGTCGGGCGTCATTGGTTGGCTGTCGGGATCGGTGATGCAGTCGCGCATCGCGGACGATACGATCGTGAATCCCGCGCGGTCCAGTGCTTTGGAGACTGCGGCGAGCTGGATGATGACGTCTTGGCATTCGGCCCCGGATTCGATCGCTGCGATTACCGCATTCAGTTGTCCGTTTGCGCGGCGGAGCCGATTGACGATTTTGCGCTGCTGCGCCCTACGGTCTTCGGTTGTGTCGGTCTCGGGGCCTGTGATGGTCATTTCTGTCCTCGGTGCGGTGGGGCTTCTGCGGGCCGTCTCAGAAATGCTCAGTGGGCAGGCCGGCTGCGATCCAGGCGCTGGTGCCACCCTCGACGTTGATCGCGTCGATGCCGTGCCGGGTGAGCATTTCGGTGGGTTCGTCGGGCTCCCGCACGTCGATGACGGTTGCGTCTGCCGTGCGGGCAAGTTCTGTGACGGTGGTGTGCTTCATGATTGCTCTTTCGAATTGCTGGTCTGGCTGATGCCGGCGTGCCAGGTGAGGTATCCGCCGTCGAGGTTTGCGACGGTGTGCCCGGTCTGGGCGAGGATGCGGGTGGCCGTGTTGCCGCGCTGACCCACTTGGCAGTGCACGATGACGTCACCGTCGGGGATCTCGTCTGCCCGGTCACGGATCTCGTCCAGTGGGATGTTGATCGCACCTGGAATGTGGCTTTTGTCGAACTCTTCGGTTGTTCGCACGTCGAGGATGGTCGAGCCGGTTCGTGAGAGGGCGTCGAGTTCATGCCACTGAACCGTTCGCATCTGGCCAGGGGCAGTGTTCTCGGCAACGTACCCGGCGAGGTTGATGGGGTCTTTGGCGGAGCCGTACTGAGGCGCATATGCCAGCTCGAGGTTCTTCAGTGCTGATGCGGTGATTCCTGCGCTGATCGCGACGGAGAGGACGTCGATGCGTTTGTCGACCCCGTCTCGCCCGACGACCTGGGCGCCGAGGATGAGGTCTGTGGAGGGGTCGATGAGGAGCTTCATCGCTAGCGGGGATGCCCCGGGGTAGTAGCTGGCGTGTGACGGCGGGTGGATGTGGATGATCCGGTGCGGGCGGTTCCCCTCGCGAAGACGTGTTTCGTTCCATCCCGTCGCTGCAGCCGTGATGCCGAACACACCGATGATCGATGTGCCGAGGGCCGGCACCGCGTCTTCAGTGGTGCCAGCGATGACATCTGCGGTCGCGCGGCCGTGCCTGTTCGCGAGCCCCGCCAGCGCCACCAGGGTGGGTAGGCCGGTGATCGCGTCGGTCTTCTCCGCCGCGTCACCCACCGCAAAAATGAACGGGTCACTGGTGCGGTGCTGCGCGTCGACCCAGATGCCGCCACTGTCGCCGATCCGGAGTCCAGCGTTCTCCGCAACAGCACTGGCGGGAGCGACGCCTGTAGCGTCGATGATCAGATCCGCCTCGAGTTCTGTGCCGTCGTCGAGAGTGACGGTGGCGCTTTCGACAGTGCGCACCTGTCGGCCGGTGATCACTGTCACCCCGTGTGCGATGAGCTCGTCATGCAGGGCCGCCACCATTTCGGGATCCAATGCCGGAAAGATTCGGGGCCCGCGCTGTACGAGCGTTGTCGTGAAACTTCGTCGACGGATGTTCTCGGCTGCTTCCAGACCGATGTATCCGCCACCGATGACGACGACTGAGCGTGTGCTGGGTTCGTTGAGGGTGGCATGAATACGGTCCATGTCGTCGATGGTGCGTAGCGAGGACGTGCGATCCGATTGCAGAACATCCGGATTGTTCGCCAGGGCTCCCGTCGCGATGATCAGCTGGTCGTAGGCGTGGACGCTGTCGCCGGCAGAGTTCCTGACTGTCACCTCTTTTGCTGCCGGATCGATGCTGACGACCTCGTGTTCGAGGTTCACGTCGATCTGGAACCGGGTACGGAACGACTCCGGGCTGTGTGAGAGAAGCTTGCCGCGATCCTCGATGACCCCACCGATGAAGTACGGCAGCCCACAGTTGGAGAACGAAACATATCTGCCTGCCTCGAAGACGACGATTTCGGCTGTTTCGTCTAGCCGCCTCAATCTCGTGGCCGCGGCCATGCCGCCAGCTACTCCACCAATGATGACCGTTTTCATTCTGGCCTCCCAACGGAAGTATACCCCTGGGGGTATTCGGTGTCAGTTTGCGATGGCGAAGAGCCCCGCGATGCCGACGATGTAGAGGATGAGCACGATGAGGGAGTCGATGCCCATCCCGGCGACCCGTTTCGTTGATCGGAAGACGATGCCGACGATGTACACCAGGGTGAGGAGTGCTGCGAGTGCGGTGAGGTAGATGTCTGACGCGTTGGCTTCGGGGAGCACGGCCTTGCCTGAGATGACGGTGGCGACAAGGAACAAGACGGGGAGGAAGGCGTTCCCGCCGAAGATGTCGCTGATGGCGAGGTTGTCGTCGCCCTGCTTGATGGCTTGCAGGCCGGTGGAGATCTCGGGCAGGGAGGTCGCCAATGCCAGGACGGTAGCGCCGAACAGCACACCGGACAGGCCTATCTGGTTCGCTGCGGCGTCGCCTGCGCGTTCCAGGAGAACACCGGCCACTAGGGTGGCCACCGCAGACACGGTGAAGATGAGAACGATCTTCCACGTCGGCCGGTCGCTGTGCGGGGGTTGTGGTTTGTGGCGGCGATGACCGGCCTGGTGCGGGGTGGCTCCGGGAGCGAGTCCGTCTTCGTGCCAGGGCAGGTGTTTGCCGGCGCGGCGCACCAGGAACAGGCCCACGATCCAGAGAGCAGCGATCAGGATCACGTCGGGGGTGAGGCGCGCGAAGATCAGGCCGGAGGGGAGCTGGCTGCCGGCCATGACGACAGACAGCACCGCAACGACGGTCACGGCTTCAAGGACGAGCACCAGTGACGCCGCACGGTAGGTCAGAGGGTTGACGCCCTTTCCTCGTTTTCCAGCCGCGTCGAGAACGACCAGAACGACGGTCTGCAGGGCGATTCCGCCGAGGATGTTGCCGACCGCGACGTCGAGGTTGCCGGACAGGGCGGCACTGACCGTGATCGCGATCTCGGGGAGGTTCGTCGCGACGGCGAGCACGATCAGCCCGCCGAGCGCGCTTCCGAGGTGCAGTCTGTCATCGAGAACATCGGTGGTCTTCGACAGCTGGATGCCAGCGATCCACACCACCGCGGCCGCACCGAGAAAGATTACCGCGAGTAGCCACAACGGAAGAGAGTCCATCAGCCCAGCCAATCCTTCCCGTGGGTTTGCCGCAACGCCCTGTCAGAAGCCATCAATCTGTGCTGAGCCTTCCGTAAGGTCGGCCGCCAAGTGAGCTTGATTGCAGAAGATCTGACGCAAGGCTGAATGTCATCCCGCGGCAGGCGTGGTTACTTTCTCTCCGGTGGGTGTGAGGGCGTGCCAGGTGCCTTTGACGCCTTGGCCTTTGACGTCGCCGGGGGTTGCGTCTTTCGAGAAGGTGTAGATCGGCATGCCGTTGACGGTGATCTGTTTCGCTCCGTTCACGCCGGTGATGGTGCTGATGGTGCCGGTAATTCCGGTAACGGTGGGGGTGTTGGAGGTGGTGGTGATGGCGGGCCAGGTGGTTGCGCACACGTCGGTGCAGCTGCTGGTTCCGGAGTTGGGTACGTCGGTGTCGAAAGCGTAGGCGGTGAGTCCTTTGCCGTTGACGATGACCGTGCCGAGGCTGCTTGTCGCGGTCGCGGCGTCCGACTCTGCCACTGTCGGCGCAGATGAGGTGGGGATGCTCGATGGTGCGGAGCCCGAGGCGGCGGAGGTGTTGCTGGCCGAGCAACCTGCCAGTGCGAGAGTGGCGAATGTGGCTGCCGCGAGTGTGAGGACGATCTTCGATTTCATGGGGAAGTCTCTTCAGGTGTGGTGAGGTGAGGTGCGGGGTGCTTCAGGAGGTTTTTGCTGTTGGTGGGATGAAGAGCGTGCCGGTGAGGGCGCTGCCGTGGAAAGTGCGGAGGGCGACGACTGCCCACGCGCCGAGGAGGGCGGCGAAGGCCAGTACCGCCGCGACCTGGAACGCGACCGATCCGGTGTGCAGGGCGACCCCGGTCAGGCCGGTGACACAGGTGCCGACGGGGAAGGTGAAGGACCACCAGGTCAGCGAGAACGGGAGGTGTTCGCGCGCGGTTCGCACGGTGATCGCGAGGGCGAGTGCCGCCCAGAGGGCAGCGAACCCGAGTACGGGTACGCCATAGATCACGCCGAAGGCCTGCAGGGCATCGGCGAGGGGTGCGGTGGTGGCGAGGTGCGCGTTGCCGCCGAGCAGGTTCACGGCGGTGACAGACTGGCCGAGGGGGCCCAGCACGATCCAGAGCGTGGGCGCCATCGCTGCCGCCCCGATCTTGTGGGTGGTGAGCCTCGACCAGATGAGGGTAATGACGATGAGCGACGCGACGAGGCTGAGGCCGAACATCCCGTAGCAGGCCAGCAGCATCGTGAGGCGCGCCTGGCCCTCGGGCAGGTACGGGATGAGCAGGGCGCCGGTGGATGCGGAGACCATGGGTGGCACGATGGGCATCAGCCAGCCGCCGAACGCGCTGTCGGCCGAGACGGTGAACGTCGTGAAGGTCAGGTACGGCACCGCGACGGCGGTTGCCAGGCCCATGATCGTGCCGAGTGTCCAGAGTACGGCGTCGATGGTGACGGCGGTCTGTTCGCCGAGAACGTCTTTGCCGAGCAGGATCGTGCCGGCCCCGACGGTAAGGAGGGCCATCGCGGGTGCGCCGTAGAAGTGCGCCATCACGGGGTTCAGGTGGTGGGTGCGGGCTGTCTCACGGTTCGTGACCCAGTGGATGACCGTTGCTGCGGTGAGCGCGATGAGCAGCACGCTGGCAATGACCCACACCACGGTCGCCGCAGCGCGAAGGCCGGGGAACTGCAGGGGGAGGGTGGCTGCGGCGTTGGCGACGATGCCTGTGCCCATGACCGATGCGTACCAGTTCGGAGTGATGTTCTTGAACATGTGCATCGGGTGTTCGAGCTCGCGCAAAAACACCCGTGACGGGGCGGCGGGTCGGAGGGCCTGGACGGTTGACATGCTTCAATCCTTCTCCTCACGGCACGGCCGCAGAAGAGCGATACGGTTGTGGAGTCACAAGCAGAGTTTGTGGAGATGGGATGATCGTGAGTAACTTTGAACCACCTGATCTGAAAAGTCTGCAGACGCTCGCGGCCGTTGCCGAGTTCGGCAGTCTCACGTCGGCCAGTGCGGCGCTCGGGGTGACTCAACAGGCGGTCTCGTCGCGCATCCGCACCCTCGAAATCCGCACCGGGTCAGCGCTCGTGACCCGGTCGGCCCGTGGCTCCCAGTTGACCGCGACGGGCCTGCTGGTGGCCGGGTGGGCAAAGGACGTGCTGGATGTTGCCGACCGGTTCGAGGTCGCGGTCAGCGCGCTCCGCGACGAGAGTCACGCGCAGCTGCGTGTCGGCGCGAGTCTGACGGTCGCCGAACACCTCATGCCGCAATGGCTGGTTGCGTTCCAGACGGGCAGCGGGCATCCGGCTGCCGTCGACCTCGCTGTGGCGAACAGCCGTGCGGTCATCGAGCAGGTTCGCGCGGGTGCCCGCGACATCGGGTTCGTCGAGACCCCTGATGTGCCGTCCGACCTCGAGTCGCGGGTCATCGGGTTCGACGAGCTCGTCATCGTCGTCGCGGTGAACCACCCGTGGGCCCGGCGTCGACGCGCGATCAGCGCAGCCGAGCTCGCCTCGACCGCTCTGGTAGTTCGCGAAGAAGGTTCGGGCACCAGACGCACGCTCGAACTCGCGCTCGGCGCGCTCGAGCCACCGCTGGTTCCGGATGCTCCCGCTTCAGTCTTACCCACGACGACGGCGATCCGGTCGACCGTCGCTTCGGGTCCGGCGCCCGCCGTTCTGAGTTCGCTTGCGATTCGCGACGACGTGACGCTCGGCCGCCTCGTTCGAATTCGTGTTGCGGGGCTCTCACTGAAACGTCCGCTCACGGCCGTGTGGGCGCGGAACCCAGCCGGGCTGCCGGAGAATGCTGAACGACTGCTCTCGATTGCCCTGACGCATGCACGCTGAGACCACAGGGGTCGCGGGGATGCCGTCGAAGCTCGCTCGACTCGAAGAACGCCATGTGGCAGCCCTGAACGGTCTCGTTCGACAGCTGCGTACAACCGGCGGCAGCCCCCGGGTCGTGCCGTGGGCCGACCCTGACAGTGGGGGAGTGGATGCGCGAGTGCTGGTGCTTTTCGAGAGCCCGGCGAATCTGACAGTGAGCGCTGGTGCCTCGGCCTTCAGCTCGGAGGACAACGAGAACGCGACGTCGCGTTCGTTCGCGGCGGCCCGCATCGAGGCAGGCATGACGCGTCGAGACTATCTCCGGTGGAACGTGGTTCCCTGGCCGCTGTTCGACGCAGCCGGCGTACGCCGCCCACCGAACGCCGATGACCTCGACGAGGCACAGCCCGCTCTGGCTGCCGTGATTGAGCTGATGCCCGGCCTGTCGTCGATCGTGACGTTCGGGGCGACAGCGCTGACCGCGGTGATGCGCTACTACACCCTGCACGATCATCCCGTCATCGTGCCCGTGCTCGCAGCGCCGCACCCATCACCCGCGAACGGGCACAGACGCGGCGAGAACCACGTGCGCGCGGTCAACGCCCTCCGCAGATCACTGCCCTGACTGATGGTGGTCGCTGTGGTCGTGGTCGTGTCCGGCGTCGGGGCTGCCGCCCATCATCTTCAGCATGGGCCCGCTGCCGCTTCGGTAGAACACGATCACCAGCACGGCGCCCAGAAGGATGAAGATGATATTGAGCCAGGTGGTGTAGTTCCAGCTGATGCCGTCGTCGACGATGGTGAGGTTGCGGTTCGTCGGAACAAGGCTGAGCGGGGTGAAGATCAGCTCGACGGCGTACCCGGCGAGCACCATGGCGCCGTAGAAGATCGCGGTGATGCGGAGGGCGGCCGTCGTGCCGTAGTACTTCCGGTAGATCAGGATGATCGGAATGATGATGAGGTCGGCGAAGATGAAGCTGATCACGCCGCCGAAACTGATGCCGCCATTCCACAGCACTGCGGCCAGCGGCACGTTCCCGACCGAGCAGACGAAGCTGATCATCGCGAGCAGCGGGCCGACGATCGGCCCGAGGACGAACGCCACGGTCGGGTCGTTGACGAAGAACACGGCCTGCAGCCAGGCTTTCGGCACCCAGGCAGCGAACGCGCCTGCGATGAGCAGGCCGATGACGATGTCTTTGAGTACCGCGGCCCAGTCCATGACGAAGTACTGCGACACCGAGGTGATGCCGGGCCCGGAGAACAGTCGCTGCCAGAAGGTGCCGCCCCGCTGCACCGACATGTCCATGCCGGCGTGGCCCTCCATCCCGCCGGCGAGGCCTTTCTCTGCCTGCTCGCGGGCTTTGTCGGTGATCTTGCCACGCATCCAGAGCCGGAACCCGAGGGCCACCAGGATGATCATGATGGGGCCGCCGACGAACTCGGCGAGAGTGAACTGCCAACCCATCACGAAGGCGAGAATCAGGCCCAGCTCGACCACCAAGTTGGTCGACGCGATCTCGAACGCCATTGCAGCAGAAAAGCTGGCGCCCTTCCGAAAGAGAGCCCGCGCCAGCGCGACGGCGGCATACGAGCAGGATGAGGACGCCGCACCCAGGCCACTGGCGATGGCCAAGGATCGCGGCGAGTCGGTGTTCATCAGCCGGGTGATCTGCTCGCGCCGGATCAGCGCCTGAATGACGCCGGAGAGCGCGAAGCCCAGAATCAGGGGCCAGAGAATCTGCCAGGCCATCGACCCGGCGGTGGCGAGAGCGTCGCCAATGGCCTGAAAGGCGAACATGCTCAGAACCCCGCGAGTAGCTTCTGCATCGTGGTGATTTCTGCACTTCGAAAGCTCATTTGCACATCCTCCATTTGATACCCGCCTAGGGTATGCACGCGAGGGTGGAAACCACCAGCCGTCGGGTGGAAACGATCACAAGGCCGACGTCTCAGCCGTTGCGCTACTAAGTCATCTGTGGCATCTTGAGAGGGCACCTCGGTGCGACGGCGGTGGGGCTCACCGTAACCAACCTCGACCCAGGTCGACAACAGTCCCTATCTCAGCACTTCGGTGCGCCACGAGATAGGAGCCCACCGTGTCACAGCCAGCCACCGCATGGTCACCGCCCGAACCCTCGGCGGTAGGCGGCACGCCGGTCATCGTCGTCGGCGTATTCCCAGGCGTGCCTGACGACGTGGTCTCGCAGGCGGTCGTCTTCGCGGAACGGTTCGGCGCCCAGTTGGTGTTCGTGTACGTCGATACCGGCCGGTATGTCGTGGGCCGGAACGGCACGGGTGAGGTTGTATCGGCGCCGATCGATCCCGACCTCGCAGACGACGATCCGGGCATGTTCCCCGCTGACCTGCGCGAGCACCTTGCATCATCGGTCTCGGTGGGTATCCAATGGTCGACCCTGCTGTCGGCCGGTGACCCGGCAGATGCTCTCGCGCAGCTCGCGGAGCAGCGGGACGCGACGGCGATCGTAGTCGGAACCCGCCGCGCCACCATGCGGTCCACTGTCGGTGAGTTCTTCAACGGCTCCGTTGCCGCGCATCTGGCCCACCGCCAGCACCGGCCGGTGATTGTCATCCCGGTGGCACCGGTCGCATCAGACGAGGCCCTCCCGTGGGCGGCGACCTCATGACCGGCGACGCCGGCGCATCCCGCCTGGTGCTGCTGAGGCACGGCCAGAGCACCGCCAACGCCGAAGGCCTCTTCACCGGGCTGCTCGACGTCGGCCTCTCGCAGACAGGCGTCGCCGAAGCGCACCGTGCTGCCGCGCAGCTTTCCGCCGCGCACATCGAGCCAAACACCGTGTTCGCTTCGGAACTGAGGCGTGCGACGATCACGGCTCAGACGGTCGTCGATGATCTGCGCCTCTGGCCGGCCCGTGTGCTTCGCGACTGGCGCCTCGACGAACGCAACTACGGCTCCCTGACCGGCTTGTCGAAGGCCGAAGTTCGCGCCGAATACGGTGACGCACAGTTTCTGCGATGGCGTCGATCAGTTTCCGGAGCCCCGCCACCGATGACAGACGCCCAATACGAAACGCTGGCAGGCAGCCCTTTGTTCGGGCGACTGCCCGCCGAGGCGCTGACCCGCACGGAGTCCCTTACCGATGTGCAGGTCAGGGTGCGGGCCTTCTTCGCCCAGCACCTGGTTCCTCTGCTGCGTGCGGGCGGCTGCGTGCTGGTCGTCGCTCACGGCAACTCGCTGCGTGCGCTCTGCGGAGTGCTCGAACCCCTTGACGACACCGAACTCGAACGGCTGAACATTCCCACCGGGTATCCGCTCGTGTATTCGTTCGACGAAACACTCCGGGTGCGCACCCGCACCGGCACATACCTGAACACAGAAAGCGCCCACGCCGCCGCCGAGCTGCTGGCACACGAAGGAGGAACCTGATGAACGACTACACCGGACACCACAACCGCACCATCACCTACGACGCAGGCGAATACGTCAGCCACCCGACAGGACACGCGCTCACCATCAGTACGGTCACCGCCGAGCAGATTCTCGACTCGCGCGGCAACCCGACTGTTCGGGTGTCGCTTCGTCTCGATGACGGTTTCGAGGCGGTCGCATCAGCACCCGCGGGAGCCTCGACGGGAGCGTTCGAGGCCGTCGAACTCCGCGACGGCGGCTCCGCATACGGCGGCCTGGGCGTGCAGGGCGCGGTCACCGCCGTGCGAACCGAGATCGGCCCGCTCCTGACGCACCATTCGTACAACACGATCAGTGACCTCGACCGGGCACTCCGCGACCTCGACGGCACCCCGAACCTCGCCCGCCTCGGCGCGAACGCCGTGGTCGCGGTCTCGATCGCAGCAACCCGGGCGTTCGCGCACCGGGCAGAGCTGCCGCTTCACCGCTGGTTGTCGCTCGTGACGGGTTCGGCAGAGCGGATGCCGGTGCCGCATTTCAACGTGCTGAACGGCGGCGCCCATGCAGCAAACGCCCTCGACTTCCAGGAATTCATGATCGCACCCGTGCAGGCGGCCACCGAAGCCGAGGCAGTACAGACGGGAGCGGAGATCTACCACGCCCTCGCCCGGCTCATCCGTGAAAAGTATGCCGCCGCGGGCCTCGGTGACGAGGGAGGATTCGCGCCACCGATCGACTCCGCCGAGGAAGCGCTTGATCTGCTGGTGGCCGCGATCACCGATGCCGGCTACACGCCCGGGGTCGACAGTATCGCGATCGCGATGGATCCGGCCGCCAACGGCTTCTCCCTCGGCGGCGGCCGCTACCGTCTCGCGGGCCGGGAACTGGCCCGCGACGAGCTCGTCGACTACTACGAGAACCTCGTCGACTCGTACCCGATCCGGAGCATCGAGGACGGCTTCGCCGAAGACGACCACGAAGGGTGGATCGCACTCTCCGAACGCCTCGCCGACCGGATCCAGCTCGTCGGAGACGACCTCTACGTCACCGACGCCGCCCGCATCCTCGACGGAGCGCACGAGCACTACTCGACGGCGGCTCTCATCAAACCGAACCAGATCGGAACCGTGAGCCAGACCCTCGACGCCATTGCGGCCGCCCGCAGCAACGGAATGGCCTGCATGGTGTCGCACCGTTCCGGCGAAACCGAAGACACCTTCATCGCCGATCTCGCCGTCGGTACCGGGGCCGGCCAGATCAAGTCAGGTGCACCCGCACGAGGAGAACGCGTCGCGAAATACAACCGACTCACTCAGATCGAGGCACAGAACCCCACCATCCCGTACGGACTCGCATGAGCGACGATCAGCTCCCGGTCGACAGCGACATCGAAACCGACCAGGCCAGAGGCGCGGCGCCTCGGCCGGTCCACATCCGGCCCGCCTACCTCGCCCTGGTCGCGGTGGGCGGTACGGTCGGCACCGCGATCCGGGAGTTGCTCGCACTCGGCGCACCCCAGATCGACGACATCACCGTCGCGATCATCGCGATCAATATCGTCGGGGCCCTCGCACTCGGCGTACTGCTGGAAACCCTCGTGAGTGCCGGGCCTGACCACGGACGCCGCCGCATCGTGCGTCTGCTGGTCGGCACCGGTGTGCTCGGGGGGTTCACGACGTACAGCACGCTTGCCACCGACACGGGCATCCTGCTCGCCCACGGCCGCACCAGTGCGGCGATTGTCTACGCCGTCATGACAGTGCTGCTGGGCGCTGCAGCGACTTTCTGCGGCATAGCACTAGCCACGGCGGTCAGGAGACGGCGCGACCGCACGTCTGCGCTGGAGGTGGCGGGGTGACACCCCTGGTTTTTCTCGCACTCTCCGCGGCGGGCGGGGTCGGGGCCGCACTCCGACTCTTCACAGACGGCGTCGTGCGTTCCCGCATGAAGATCGCGTACCCACTCGGCACCACGATCATCAACGTCGCTGGCTCATTCATCCTCGGACTCATCACTGGTGCGGCCCTCAGCCATGTGGTCGCGGAGTCATGGCACCTGGTTATCGGAACCGGGCTGATGGGCGGGTTCACGACGTTCAGCACAGCAAGTTTCGAGACCGTTCGTCTGCTGCAGGAACGCCGCTGGGTTGCTGCACTGATGAACGGGTTCGGGATGCTCGTGCTCGCCGTCCTGGCAGCGTTGGCCGGCCTCGCGATCGGTGGGGCGTTGTGACCTGACCGCATCCATTCCCATAGACCGCCCACCCCAGAGGTTCCACGTCCTCCGCGGTGGGCACGAGGGGAAGGGCCCGCGGAACGACACTTCCCCTCACCCCTCACCCCTCACCCCTCACCCCTCACCCCTCACCCTTCAGCCCACGACCCAGACCGGTACTGACAGCTGATCTCGGGAGCCACGATCGCTGCCACTGAGTACACTCAGTTCATATGCATCACTGCATATGTCTGTGAATTGTCACACGATGGTGGGGGATGGATGGGTGAAATCGAGCTGGTCGACGCGACTTTGTTGGCATCGAGAGCGCTTCTGGGCGTTGTGGCCCGGTCGATGACCGAGGCATTGATGGAGGTCACGCTGCCGCAGTTCCGGGTTCTGATCGTCGTTTCAGGTGCCGATCAGATCCGGATCGGTGACCTGGCCGCGCGGATGGGTGCGGTGCAGTCCACGTTCAGCCGCAGTGTTCAGCGCATGGTGTCGGCGGGGTGGCTGAATCGCACACCGAGCCCCGATAGCCGTCGGGAGATCGTCATCACGATCACAACGAAGGGACAGGCGCTTGTCGACCACGTCACCGCGTCGCGTCGCACCGAACTGGCCAGGATCCTCTCAGCACTCAGCGAAGAGGAGCAGGTCGCATTGACCGCCGCATTCGACACCTTCACAAACGCAGCAGGGGAGAGTCCACTCCACGACCTTCTGACGATCGGGCTGTGATGAGTGTGATGAGTACTGCCCCCGACTCTCGTGCCGTGGCGTCGCGGTGGTTGTTACTTCGTGCCGGCGTGCTGGCTCTGCTTGTAGGTGCCGCTCTGGCATTCACGGTCGTCGTCGTGTCGGACGTGTCAGAGCCTGCCCCCGCTCCGGCAGCGACTGTGCCCCCGATGGTGCGGCCGCTTCAGGATGACCTGCAGTCCCTGCTCGAGAGCGTGGTGCCCAATCCGCCAGATCTCAGCCCGAGCACCACCGAACAGCTGCAGACCGCCGTCGCTGGGATCGCGCGCGAAGCAGCTGACGGAGCCTACGGGTCAGCCCAGACGGATCTTGACGACCTCCAGAATCACCTGGCCGAGCTTCTCAGCAGCCGGACAGGCACCCTGATCACCCAAAGCCGCGGGCAGACGATCCAACACGCCATCGATACGGTGCGAGACGACCTTGCCCAACTGAAATGAGCACCATGCACGAAAGCATTCCCAGCCCCCCGATCAGCTCTTTTGATATCGGACCGTTCACGATCCACTTCTACGCACTCTGCATCCTCACCGGCATTCTCATCGCTGTCGCGCTCACCCAACGCCGCCTCAGCCGCCAAGGAGCCGAGAAGGGCATCGTGCTGGATGTAGCCCTCTGGACTGTCCCATTCGGAATCATCGGAGGGCGGCTCTATCACGTCGTCACACACCCGAACGACTACTTCTTCCCCGGCGCCGACCTCTGGAAGGTGCTGTTCGTCTGGGAAGGCGGGCTTGCGATCTTCGGCGCCATCATCGCGGGGAGCATCGGCGCATTCATCGCTTGTCGAAGGAGGGGCCTCCGGTTCTGGGCGTTCACCGACGCCCTCATCCCGGGTCTTCTCCTCGCCCAGGCGTTCGGTCGGTTCGGCAACTACTTCAACCACGAACTCTACGGCGGGCCAACGACGCTGCCCTGGGGCCTGCAGATCGAGGCTACGAACGCCGCATTCCCGCCCGGCCTGCCACCCGGCACCCTGTTTCACCCGCTCTTCCTCTACGAAATGATCTGGAACATCGCCGGCGCGTTCCTGATCATCTCCCTCGAACGCCGCCTCCGGCTGCACTCCGGCCGAACCGTGGCGCTGTACTTCATCTGGTACGGAATCGGACGAGCGTTCTTCGAATCCCTTCGCCTCGACCCGACCGAATTCGTCTTCGCCGGCCTGAAAGCCAACGTCATCGCCGCCCTCCTCTTGGCCGTCGCCGGTGTTGTGCTGTTCACCATCCAGACCAAGCGCCACTCACCGAACCCCGGGAGCCCTCATATCCCAGGCAGAAACTCGAAACACATGCCACCTGCACCGGGCCCGGATGGCGAAGCAGACCACGTCGACCGGGTCGCTGAAATACGCCATTCCCACGGCAACTAGGAAGCGCAGATCATCGCACGCACATCGAGGCTCGCCGTCGACCGAATCCGACCGAATCGGCAGCGCCGCGGACCTTGCAACATCCTGAGTCTTGTCATCGCGGCTGCTTGACCAAGCCTTGCATGTCTCATAAACCCAAAGCGACACAACTATGTTGAGGGTCAAGGGGCTGGAATTTGAGGCCCTCAGAGCGATCCGTCACCTTGAAAGATTCAACCTGAGACGTCTCAAAACCTTTAGTTTTCTGGAACACCCGCGTAACCGTTTGATGTGTTGTCAGCCGCGGTAGTTGAAGCGGTTGCCGAGCCGTAAAAAGTTCTTAGACTATTCCGCTTGTTCCAAGGAGGGTGCCGACGATAAAGGTCGCGGCGAGGGCGAGGGCGCCGCCGATGACCACCCGGATGGTTGCGCGTGCCACGGGGCTGCCGCCGAGTCTCGCGCCGATGATGCCGGTGATCGCGAGGGCGATGAGGACGACGGTGAACGTAATGGGGACCCTTACCGTTTCGGGTGGAAGAAGGATCGCGAGGAGTGGCAGGATGCCGCCGATGAGGAAGGCGAGCGCGGAGGCGCCTGCGGCGTGCCAGGGGCTGACGACGTCGTCTTCGTCGATATTCAGTTCCATGGAGAGGTGCGCGCGCAGGGCGTCATTGTCGGTGAGTTCTGTCGCGACCTGCAGCGCGGTCTCTGCGCTGAGTCCGCGCTCACGGTAGAGTCCGGCGAGCTCGGTGAGTTCACCGGCCGGATCGGTCTTTAGCTCGGTGCGTTCCTTCTCTATGAGGGCGCGCTGGCTGT